>JAADGJ010000069.1 GCA_013152435.1 Chloroflexota bacterium
ACACCTTCCCCTGTGGAGCTGGTCGTTGAGGGAGACCCCTTAGACATCTTGCCGGAAATTTTCAGGCACGCTCTTAGATCTTGTAGAGGCAGCCCTTGTGGCTGCCTCGGGCGCCCACAAGGGGCGCCCCTACGTAGGATTTCTTTATCGGGGCCGAGGATGGCAGGCCGAGGGCAGGAAAGTGGCCTCTTCCGGCGCGAATGTTTCTTCTCCATGTCCACGGTGAAGTGCAGGACATCCCGGAGTGTTCGCCAGGAGCGCGTGAGCGCGCTGGCCGTCAGTGGCGGATATATGACGGGGCCACCGGGTACGAGATCGCCCGGTGGCCCTCGTGACTTCCATGGTGCGCCATCCCTCTCACCGTGGACCGCCTGCTGACATCGCCCTCGCCCTGCGGTAGACGTCCGCGAAGCCCAACCAGACCGCCGCGTGCGCGAGCAGACCGGCCAGCACCATGGCCGCGAAGGGTTGCCCCACCAGGGCCCCGATGAAGATCAGAAAGAGCCGGACGTCCCTGGAGGCTGGGATCCTCTGATAGAGCCGGTATTCGTTCAGCTCGTGCCCGTAGCGCACCTGGAACTCTTTCTTCGTGTAGCTGTACAGGATGAACCCGACGATGGCCAGGAGCCCGGCCAGCCACGCCAGGGCGTTGGGATGTGCGCGCCAGTACCCATAGGTGATCCCGCCCACGATGACCGCATCGGCGTAGCGGTCCAGGATGGTGTCGAACCAGGCGCCGAAGCGGGTGGCCTGGAATTTCAACCGGGCGATCTCGCCGTCGCAGCCGTCCACGATGGAGGCCAGCTGCACCAGCAGCCCGGCCGCCGCTGTCCTCAGGTAGTCCCCCGAGGCGAACAGCCATGCCCCGAGAAGGCAGAGCAGGAAGCTCAAGACGCTGATCGCGTTGGGCGTCAGCGGCGTGAGGGCCAGGAGGCTGGAGATCCGCCTGGAGATCGGGCGGTTGATGCGGCGGGAGATGATCCCATCGCCGCGAGGCTTGGCCAGGCGCGCCAGGAGGAGCCGTCTGGCGTAGGCCAGGCTCTCCGGCGTGTCCACATCGATCCAAAAGCGCTCCCCGATCTCGATGGCCTGGATCCCGCCCCTCGAGATCAGCTCTCGTACGCCATCGGACAGGGAGCCGTCTCCGTGTTCCCGGGCTTTCGACAGGGCGTCGAAGATCGAGGGCCGGCAGAGGAAGATGCCCGTGTCGATCCCGTTGTACGAGGAAAGGTCTTTGCCGATGGCCGTGATCTCCCGGCCGTTGAGCTGGACCTTCGTCGCATCATCCAGATCGAACACCCGGTCGATCCGGCGGTCGACGGCGAGCAGGCATGTGTCCGTATGGGTGCCTGCGTGAAGGAGAAGCTCGGGGATATCCGGATCAAAGAGATGATCGCACATGGTCAGGAGGAACACGTCGTGTCCGTTCAGGTGTGCCGCGGCCGCGAGCGCCGAGACGCCGTTTCCCTCCTCCCAATCCGGGTTCTCCACGATGTGGATGGGAATGCGGTGGCGCCGTCCGATCGCTTTCGCGTGCGCGGCGACTTTCTCCTTCTCATAGCCGACGACCACGTAGAACTCCGTGGCCCCGGCCACGCGACAGGCGAGGATGGTCCGTTCCAGCAGGCTCAGCCCCAGGATCTTGATGAGCGGCTTCGGTACCCCGCGGTGGTTCTTTCGAAGTCGGCTGCCCTGGCCTGCGGCCAGGATGACCGCCGGCAGGCTGTTGTGTTCTGCTCCACCCTTTCTCACGCGACATCACCTCCTTCCTTCGCTTATCCCCCGGAACTTCACCATACGAACGCTCTCTCCATCGTGAAAGGACTGCTCTGCACGGCTCGATGAGAGCCTGCCGGCGTGAGCCGCTCGATCCTGTGCTCACGGCCATCGGGCGCCGCTCGCGAGCGGACCGCGTCGCCCATCGCGGGCACGATAGGTCGCCTCCGCCGTTGTATCTCGGCGGGGAGGCCATGGTACCGAACTGTCCTGATCGTCGAAAGGAGAGAGGAAACGAGAAAGCGATTTAGGAGCTGACCAGCGTAGAGGTTGAGCGCCACGCTCATGGATCATGGGGCCGGCTGCCGGCGATCCTTGCCGGCGTCGGCGCCCTGGATCCTGGATCGGGTTGTCGGAAGAGATACGCAGGCAAGCCCCCGCAGGGGCGGACGAGATCTCCGTCACCTCCCCTCGGGGCTCGTTTCATCCTCGAGGGATTTCTGGGGAGCCAGCGATGTGGCTCCCGGTCACTCATCTACGTTGCCGAACGGGCGGACGCGTTGGCCTGCCTCGTCCGGCCGGAATGGAAATGTCTTAAGAAGCGTGTGTCCGTTTATCTCCCTCCTATCGACGTTCCTCTCGCATGTAGGGGAGCCCCAGCGCGGCCGGGGCGCCCACCCGCTTGCGGAAGGTTTCCCACCAGGTGATGACTACCAGCACGGCGATGGTGAACAGGTAGGGCATCATGTTCAGAAAGGCGGCCGGAATGGTCGTGCCCGCGGCCTGCATCCGGAATTGCACCGCGTTGATCCCGCCGAACAGCACCGCGCCGATCACAGCCCGCAGCGGATCCCACATGGCGAAGATGACCAGCGCGATGGCGATCCAGCCGCGCCCGCCGGTCAGGTTCTCCGTCCACCCGGGCGTGTAGGCGAGGCTCAGATGCGCGCCGCCCAATCCCACCAGCATCCCGCCGAAGATCGTGTAAAAGTAGCGCACGCCCACGACATCGACGCCCATGGCATCGGCCGTGTGGGGATTCTCCCCCACCGCGCGCAGGTGTAGCCCGGGCCGCGTCTTGTACAGGAAGTACCAGGTCAGCGGCACGAGCAGGTACATGATGTACACCAGCAGGTCCTGATGGAAGAGCGCCTGCCCCAGGAACGGGATGTCGGACGCCCCGGGGATGGGGAGGCGCTTGAACTGGGGGCCGATTAGCCCCACCAACGGCTTTCCCTCCGGCCCCAGCCGCTGTCCCAGGAAGCTGGAGAGCCCCGTGCCGAAGATCGTCAGCGAGAGCCCGGATACGACCTGGTCCGCCCGCAGCGTGATGGTGAGGAAGGCGTGGATCAACGCCAGGAGCCCGCCTACCACCATCGCGGTGGCCACGCCGGCCAGCAGGCTCCCGGTGTGGTAGGCGGCCGCGAAGGCGGTCACCGCGCCCGTCAGCATGATCCCCTCCAGGCCCAGGTTCAGGATCCCCGATCGCTCGGTCAGGATCTCTCCCAGCGTGGCGTACAGCAGGGACGTGCCCGCCCGGATCGTGACAGCCAGAATGGACGTCAGCAGTGCCAAGCTCATCGACTCTTCCTCACACTCCTGCTTCCTCTATGGCCTGTGATGCCTGTGCCCTCTGCGCTCGAAGGATGCGCAGCCGGTACTGTGTGAAGATGTCCCCTCCTAGCACGAAGAAGAGGATCAGTCCCTGCAGGACGAGGGCGACGGAGGCCGGCAGCCCCATCGTGATCTGGAGCTGATCGCCCCCGACCAGCAGGCCGGCCAACAATACGGCTACCAGCAGCACACCCCATGGATTCAGCTTGGCCAGCCACGCGACGATGATCGCCGTATATCCGTAGCCTACGCTGAGCCCTTTTTGCAGGCGGTGTGAGATCCCGGCCACCTCGCCGAAGCCGGCGAGCCCGGCCAGCCCTCCGCTGACGATCATCACCAGCACGATGTTGCGCACCAGGCTGATCCCCGCGTAGCGCGCCGCCCGTGGATTTTCGCCGATGACCCGGATCTCATATCCCCACTTGGTGCGGCCGAGCGCCAGCCATAGCACGACGGCTGCCACGATGGCGATGATCAACCCCAGGTGGACCCGTCCCGTGATCCGGGGGAGCCACGCCGCTTTGGGGAATTGGGCGGTGCCCGGGAACCCGAACCCCTGCGGATCCTTCCAGGGGCCGACGAACAAGTACTCCACCCACAGGATCGCCACGTAGTTCAGCATCAGGGTCGTGATGATCTCGTTGACGCCCAGCCACGCTCGCAGCAGCGCGGGCCCCAGCCCCCATAGGGCGCCGACCGCGAAAGCGGCCAGGAACATCAGCGGCAGCAGCGACCAGTCGGGCAGCCAGGGGAAGCGTTCCGGGAAGAAGAGCGCCACACCCGCCGCCGCGAAGCCGCCCATCACCAATTGCCCCTCGGCGCCGATGTTCCAGAACTGCATCCGGAAGGCGATGCTGACGGCCAGCCCGGTCAGCATCAGGGGGATGGCCTTGACCAATGTCTCGGAGATGTTGTATTTCCCCCCGAACGCTCCGATGGCCATCGCCTTGTACGTCTCCCAAGGGGAGGCGCCTACCAGGATGAGCAGTATCCCGGCGACGAGCAGCGCCAGCACCAGGGAGATGACGGGCACCAGCATGCTCACGGTGCGGGAGGGGGTTAGCCGTCGTTCCAGGCGCAATGAGAAGCCCAACATCCTATCTTTCCTCCACCGCGGACAGGCGTGTGCCCGCCATCATCAGGCCGAGGGCCTCAATGTTCGCGTCCTTCGCGGGGACCATCCCCATGATCTCCCCCTCGTACAACACGATGATGCGGTCGCTCAGCTCCAGAAGCTCCTCCAGATCCTCGGAGATCAGCAGGATAGCGGCCCCTTGCGCTCGCTGCTCCAGCAGCATGCGACGCACCGCCTCCGTCGCGCCGACGTCCAGCCCGCGCGTCGGGTGCACGGCCACCAGCAGGCCCCGCCCGGCGGTGATCTCCCTCGCCAAGATGCAGCGTTGCAGGTTGCCCCCCGATAGCAGGCGCACCGGCGTCGCATGGCTGGGCGTGTCGATCCGGAAGCGCTGGATCAGGTCCTGGGCGAAGCGCACGATCGCTCGCTTCCTCAGGAAGGGGCCCTGCGCCAGAGGGGGCTTCCGATAGCCTTTGAGGATAATGTTGTCGCTGACCGGCAGGTTGGGCACCAGGCCCACCCCCAGGCGGTCGCCGGGCACGTGGCTGATCCCGGCCTGGATCGCCTCCCGCGGCGAGCAGTTCGTGACGTCCCGTCCTCGCATGAGGATCCGCCCTCGGGTGACGGGCCGCAGCCCGGTCACCACCTCCGCCAACTCGCGCTGCCCGTTGCCCGCCACGCCGGCGACCCCCAGGATCTCGCCCTCTCGGATCTGCAGGGAGATCCCTCGCAGCGCGGGCAGGCCCTTATCGTTGGTGGCGTGCACGTCCTGAAGCTCCAGCACGACGGGGCCCGGCTGAATCGGCTCCTTCTCCAGTTGGAACAGCACATCCCGGCCCACCATCAGCCGGGCGAGCTCGCTCTTGGTGGTCTCGGCGGTGGGCAACGTCGCCACCACTTTGCCCTGCCGTAACACCGTCACCCGGTCGGAGAACTCGGCGACCTCGTCCAGTTTGTGGGTGATGAAGATGACCGCCTTGCCCTCGTCGGCCATGCGTCGTAGCGTCCGCCCCAGGTCGTTCGCCTCCTGGGGCGTCAGCACTGCCGTGGGCTCGTCCATGATCAGGATGTTCGCCCCCCGATAGAGCGCCTTCAGGATCTCCACACGCTGCTGTTCGCCCACGGAGAGCTGCCAGATGTACGCGGTGGGGTCCACCCGGAGCCCATAGTGGCGGGATAGCTCCTCGATCTCCTTCTCGACCTGGCGCATGTCCAGGATCAGGCGGGGCTCCTTCAGCCCCAGGATGACGTTCTCCGCCACCGTCAGGGTCTCCACCAGCATGAAGTGTTGGTGGACCATACCGATGCCCAGGTTGATCGCGTCGCGCGGGGAGCGGATATCGACTCGCCGGCCGTGGATGTAGATCTCGCCCTCGTCCGGGCGGTAGAGGCCGGCCAGGATGTTCATCAGCGTCGATTTGCCCGCCCCGTTTTCCCCCAGCAGCGCGTGGATCTCCCCGGCATACACCTCCAGGTCAATGCCCGCGTTGGCGACCACGCCTGGGAATCGCTTGACGATGCCGACCATGCGTACGGCCGGCGCGGCATCCGGATGGTTTGAGCTCACGTCGTGGACTCTCCTCTTTCTCGGTCGACCGCTGCGACGGTGCCTGGCAAACATGAGTCAGGCAGATCGCCTATGGTGATCTGCCTGACTCAGCTTCGAGATCATGAGAGAACCGATCTTACTTGGGGATCTCTCCCACCACGCCCTCGACCAGCCAGTTGAAAGCTCTCTTCTCGTCGTCCGTCATGACGTGTCCGGCGGGGACTCGTTCCTCGCCCTGGTTGTCCTTGATGGGGCCGACGAAGACGTCGAACTCACCGGCGACGATCTCGGCCTTCTTGGCCTCGACCAGCTCCTTCACGTCGTCCGGCACCATCTTGCCGTAGGGCGCCAGCTCCAGCACGCCCTCCTTCATGCCCCACCAGATGTCCTCGGGCTTCCACGTGCCGGCCATCACGTCCTCGACGACCTTCTTGTAGATGACGCCCCAATTCCAGATGGGTGCGGTCAGCAGCGCGTCGGGCGCCACGTCCGGCACGTAGGCGTTGTAGCCGATGGCGTAGACGCCGTTCTCCTGGGCGACCTTATCCGGCTCCGTGGAATCGGACTCCCGGGCGATGACGTCCGCTCCCAGGTCCAGGAGCGCCTGCGCCGCCTCCCGCTCCTTGGGCGGATCCACCCAGGTGAAGATCCACACCGGGTGTACTTTCACATCCGGGTTCACCGATCGTGCGCCCAGGGTGAACGCGTTCATGTTGCGGACCACCTCGGGGATGGGGTACGGCGCGATGTAGCCCAGGATGTTGGTCTTGGTCATCTTCCCGGCCACGATGCCGGCCAGATACCATCCCTGGTAGCCGCGGCCGTCGTAGATGCCGACGTTGTCCGCCATCTTATAGCCGGTGGCGTGCTCGAAGATGGTATCCGGATACTCGGCTGCCACCTCCAACACGGAGTCCATGTAGCCGAAGGAGGTGGCGAAGATGATCTTGTACCCCTTCTCCGCGTAGTCCCGGATGACCCGGGTCGCGTCCGGGCCCTCGGGCACCAGCTCGCTGTAGGCGGTCTCGACGCCTAGCTCCTTCTCGATGTACTGGCGCCCCAGGTCGTGGGCGTAGGTCCAACCCAGGTCGCCCACAGGGCCGACGTACACGAAGGCGACCTTCGGCTTCTCCTCGGCGGGGGCGGCCGCGGGCTGTGGCGCCGGCTTCCCCTCGATGGGAGCCGCCTCGGCCGGGGCCTCGCCGACGACGCCCTCGACGAACCAGTTCATGCCGAGCATCTGCTCATCGGTCATGCATTGGCCCGCGGGCAGGAACTCGACGCCGTTGGCGCCCTTGAGCGGGCCGCAGAAGATGGCGTCGTCATAACCGGCGGCGATGATCTCCTGCTTCTTCTGCTCCACCAGCTCCTTCACATCGTCCGGGACCAGCGGGCTGAGCGGCGCCAGATCCACGATGCCGTCGGACATCGGCCCCCAGTACGACTCGGACTGGTAGGTGCCGTCCAGCACCGCCTGGGCGATCTGCGCGTACTTGATGCCCCAGTTCCAGATCGGGCTGGTGAGCACGGTGTCGCCCACGAAGGCGCGCATGTCGGAGTCATAGCCGATGCTCAGGGCACCTCGTTCGGCCGCGGCCTTCTGCGGCTCCGTGGTGTCCTGATGCTGGGCGATGATGTCCGCGCCCTGGTCCAGCAGCGCCTCGGCGGCCTCCTTCTCCTGCGGCGGCCCGAACCAGGTGTTCGTCCACACCACGCGCACCTCGGCGTCGGGGTTCACCTCGCGGACGCCCAGCGCGAAGGCGTTGATGCCGCGAATGACCTCCGGGATGGGATGGGCCGCCACGTATCCGATGATGTTGGACTTGGTCATCTTGCCCGCCACCAGGCCGGACAGATAACGGGCCTGGTACATGCGGCCGAAGACGGTGCTCACGTTGGGGGCCGTCTTATACCCGGAGATGTGGACGAACCAGGTGTCCGGGAACTCCTGGGCCACCGCGATGGTGGGATCCATGTAGCCGAAGGAGGTGGTGAAGATCAGCTTGTACCCCTTCTGGGCGAAGTCTCGGATCACGCGTTCGGCGTCCGGACCCTCCGGCACGTTCTCGATGTATGCCGTCTCGACCCGATCGCCGAGCACCTGTTCCACGTATTTGCGCCCCTGGTCATGCGCCCAGGTCCAGCCCAGGTCGCCGATGGGAGCCACGTACACGAACGCGATCTTCAGCTTCTCCGCCTCTTCCGCCGCTGGCTGGGGTTGCGGCGTCGGCGTGGGAGCGGCCTCCTCGGCCGGTTGTGGTGCTGGCGTTGGCTCGGGCGTGGCACCGCGGGCGCAGCCGCTTATGACCATCGCCAGGAGCAGGAGCCAGGTCACACTCCAGAGAACCTTGTTCCGCTTCATGATCCCTTCTCCTCCGCTTGGATGAAAGTGAACGGATAGAACGGCGATGGACGAGTTACGCTCACGTGGGTCGAGGCGGGGTATTGCCTCTTTACGTTGTTGAACTTCATATGGAAGCGCGGCTTGGGGAAGCGACAGGGCCGCAGCTTGCGTGAGCTATCCATCCAGGGCGACTATACTACAGCCATTTGTCTTTGTCAATCTCAGTTATGCGAAGGACGATCGGGACTCACGCCTTCCCAATGGCGAGCGAGGGCCTCGTCCATGCCGTGCCGCTCCGGGGATCGATGCCGCGACGAAGGGGTATGATAGTGGTCATGCAGTCGGTCACCCCCCAATGCTATAATCGCGTAACGGCGCCGTGGCTCATGTGCAAGGAGGCACTGAATGGACCTTCCGGATATGCTTCAGGCCGCGCGCGGGGAGATCCCCGTGGATCTGCTGCTGCGAAACGCCCGCGTGGTCAACGTCTTCTCCGGCGAGATCGAACAGACCGATGTCGCCATCCTCCGCTCCTGGGTGGTCGGCGTGGGCGATGGTTACGAGGCTCGAGCGGAGGAGGATCTGCAGGGCGCGTACGTTTCCCCCGGCTTTATCGATAGCCATGTGCATATCGAGAGCTCCATGGTGACCATCCGCGAGTTCGCCCGCGCGGTGGTCCCCCACGGCACGACGACCGTCATCGTCGATCCCCACGAGATCGCGAACGTCCTGGGACTGGACGGCATCCGCTATGTGCTGGAGTCGGCCAAGTACGGCCCGCTCAGCGTCTACGTCATGGCACCTTCCTGCGTCCCGGCGACGGCCATGGAGACGGCCGGGGCCAGCCTGGAGTCCTACGACCTGGCCCCGTTGCTCTCGGATCCGTGGATGCTGGGTCTGGGTGAGGTCATGAACTACGCGGGCGTCGTGCAGGGCGATCGATCGCTCATGGACAAGCTGACCACATTCCGTGAGCATGTCATCGACGGCCATGCGCCCGGCCTGGCGGGGCACGCGCTGAACGCCTATGTCCTGGCCGGGATCGGCTCGGATCATGAGTGCACCACCGTGGCGGAGGCGAGGGCCAAGCTGGCTCGCGGCCTCTACATCTTCCTTCGGGAGGCGAGCATCGCCCGGAATCTGGAGGACCTGCTGCCGCTGATCACGCCGGCCAACAGCCGTCGTTGCTGTTTCTGCACCGACGATCGGCATCCGGCCGACCTGATGGAGCGGGGGCACATCGACGACATGATTCGGCGTGCGATCCGGGGAGGGGTGGAGCCGATCACCGCCATTCGGATGGCCACGCTGAACCCGGCTGAGTACTTTCACCTCCACGATCGCGGGGCGGTGGCCCCCGGCCGTCGGGCGGACCTGGTCATCTTCGATTCCTTCCATGACCTCCGTGTGGAGATGGTCTACCGGGGCGGTCGGCTCGTAGCGGTCCAGGGCCAGCCGGTGCCGTGGCCGGAACATCCTCGCCAGCCCACCGTGCGATCCTCCATGAACATCGCCTGGGAGCGGGTGGATCTGCGGATCCCGGCTCGGGGCCGCCGGATACGCGTCATCGGCGCCCGGGCCGATCAGCTCATCACGGAGCATCTCGTCGAGCCCGCCACGGTCCGGGACGGCCAGGTGGTGGCGGATCCCGCGCGGGACCTGTTGAAGCTGGCCGTCATCGAGCGCCATCAGGCCAGTGGGAACGTGGGGAAGGGGTTCGTCCGCGGCTTCGGGCTGCGCGAGGGCGCCCTGGCCTCATCGGTGGCGCACGATCATCACAATCTCATGGTGCTGGGCGCGGACGACGAGTCGATGCTCACGGCCGCCCGCGCGGTGGGCGATATGCGCGGCGGGATGGCCGTCGCCCACGGCCGGCGGGTTCTCGCCCGGCTGCCGCTTCCCATCGCGGGCCTGATGTCTGATCGTCCTATTGCGGAGGTGCGGGAGGGGCTGGACCGGCTGCTCCAGGCCGCGCATCGGCTCGGCGTGACGATGCGCGACCCGTTCATGACCATGTCCTTTCTGGGCCTGGAGGTGATCCCCAGCCTCAAGCTCACCGATCGCGGCCTGGTCGACGTCGAGCGGTTTCGGCTGGTTTCCCTCTTCTCGGATTAGGACGAGGGCGGAGAGCCTGTCCGAGCCCTTTATCGGAGGATATAGTAGGTGGCGCGGGTCTCGCCGATCTTGAGGAGCAGGCCCTTGTTCACCAGATCCACCAGATCCCGGCGGATGGTCTCGTCGGACACGCCGGGGCAGAGGGCCCGCATCTCGGAGTTCGTGATGCGGCCGTGCTCCTTCAGGTAGGCCAGCGCCTTCTCCTGACGTGGGTTCAGCAGGACGTTTCCCCATCGTTGGGCCTCCGGCGTCCGGCTGACCAGCTGCGTCCCGTGCCCGATCAGCGTGACCTTGAAACCCGCTGCCGTCTCCTCGAAGCGGGGCGGCGGGAGCCCTTCGCGCTCCATGGTGCGGATCATGCGGTCGATCCCGTAGCCCAGGCGCTCGATGAAGCCCATATCGGATAGTACCTGGACGATGGCCTCGTTGCGGGAGAAGCGCTCGTCGATCAGGTTCTCCAGCGTCACGTGGCCGGGCAGCCGGCCGGGCGAGTAGACCTCCAGCCGGTCGCTGAACATGAGGACGCGAATGCTATCCCCCCGGATGGCGTAGTCCCGATGGGCCACGGCGTTGACGATGGCCTCTCGCACGACGGGCAGTGGATATTCCGTGCGCTCCTCTCGCTCCAGCCCGGCGATGCGCATCCCCCGCCGCATGTTGGCGGCCACGAACGCCTCCGCCCGGCGGATCTGCTCGCTCAAGGGGCCGCGAATATCCTCCCGCACGAACTCATCGCCCATCTCGGGCCCCGCGTAGCGAACGGCGATGATCTCCGCCGCGGGTACGAAGCGCTCCGGCTGACGGCCGAAGAGGAGGATCCCGGCATACGTGGGCACAAGCTGCCCATCCTCCCGGCGTAGCAGGCAGCCGCGCGCCAGCAGGGCCTTGGGGATGTCCTCGCGGGTGAATCCCTCCAGTTGCTGGACGTATTCGGCGACGAAGTCCAGGTCCAGGTCGTCCATGGTGGCATTGGGGACGGGGCGTGCCTCGAAGCCCGCCTCGCCGCGGTCGAGAAGCAGGTGGCGCAGCTCGGAGGAGGTCAGCGGTCGGTTGTGGGCGCCGGTGCGCGTCAGGAACTGGCCCTTCAGGCTGTAGACGTGTGGGAGGCCGGGGGGCACCGTCACCGCACACACGGCTTTCCCGTCCACGGTCACGATATCGGGCATGGGGAGGATCAGCGGCGGATCGGCCATGAGCGCGGCGGCCAGCGCCCGTTCCTGGGCCTCCTCGGGATCGCGCAACCCCGTGAGGGCGCCGCGAGCGTTCGCCCCGATGAGCAGCACGCCGCCGTGGGCGTTGGCCATGGCCACCAGGGTTTCGGCCAGCTTTCGTGGCGAGCTGGCGTTGGGCGCAAAGGCCAGCGTCTCCCCAGGTCCCTGCGACAGCCAGCGGCGTATCTCGTCGGCTGTCGGCTGTGCGCGAGTGATGTGTTCCTTCTCGATCATCGCCGCTTCACCTCCTCATCGCGCCGAACGTCGGTAATCCGCCAGGTGACCGTTCCCGTGATCTCGCGAGGACGTTGTCGCTTCAGCTGCCAGATCAGCCGATGCCGTCCCTTGCTATCCTGATGGGTGGTGCGCACCTCCACCTGGTCGCCTAACGGCCCATCGTACTCGATCCGCAGCACATGCAGCTGCTTTCGCCTCACGAAGGCGTCATCGCCGAAGACCTTTTCCCATGCCTTGATCCCGTCTTGCGTCATCAATCGGTCGAAGACGCTGCCTTGCTGCTGGGGGGGAACGGCCTTCTCCAGCTGTAGCAGGAAGCTGAGGACCGTGCCCTCCGGGTAGACCGGATCCTGAGGTCGGCCCTGACAGAACGTGATCTCCGAGCGGGTGAGGATGAATCGGTGATCCGTCCAATTCACCCGGTACTCATGTCGCTCGCACAGGTTGCTGCGATCGTTCATGCGGCGTCTGGTGATCACCTTCTTCAGCTGTCTGGCCCGCTCCTTCCAATAGCCCGGCTCATCGAACTGGAGGGCCTCGTCGCTGACCACATGAGCCACCCCGTATCCTTCTTTCGCATCAATCCACCAGGCCATGGTCAGCCGGGTGGGCACGGTCCGCCAATACCCCAGGAGCAGGAGCACGTCCGGGCGGCCGTTCGCGTTCGTGTCCACCGTTTTGTACTCGGCTTTGTCGTTGCCGATGTAGCCGAGGCCGTAGTCGTCCTCGGTGTTGGGCAGCAGGGGATAGGCGATCAGAAACGCCGGCTGATGGGGCAGCTTCTCGGCGACCCGGTAGGGATCCGCCTTGCTCTGGGTATCGTAGATCACGGCGCCGATCAGCCCGCCGTCGTATCGGAAGCGCAAAAGCCATTCCGATGCCTTGTCTTCGTCGATGTTGATCTCGGTCAGTTCCCCGACCGGCTCCCAGCTTGGGGGTAACACGCTTTCCAGGGGGATGGGGAGCGCGGGTTTCTCCTTGGGCCGTATGTTGCAGCCTGCGGCCGCCAGCAGGAGGAGCGTCGCCAATAGGAGTCTCCACGCGCGGTGGGTCATTGTCTCTGTGCCTCAGGTCAACCATCGCCGCTCTCTTAGAGTGTGTCTGAGAAAGGCCGTTGTTTCTGCTATGCGGAGCCCCTCCGGAAAAAGTCCTTCTTCCGCCTTCAACCTGCCTGGCCTCGGCCTGGGTTCTTCGGGAAGGGCCGAGGAAAGCAGGTGCAGGCTGGAAAAGAGAGATTTCCGTGGAGGGGGCCTCCCCTCCACACCTCCCCCTGTGGAGCTGGTCGTTGAGGGAAACCTCAGACACCTTGCCGATACATCTTCAGACACGCTCTTACGGGTGCCGGTTGGAAGGTCTCCACGGTGGACGGAGGAGCGGTGGCTCCCGACGAGAATGACAAGGGCGAGCCAGGTCAGGAACCGGCCCGCCCTTGCGAGCGTTTAGCCTTCCGGTGCGGCTACGGCCGGGGCCGCCGCGGATGGCCGAGGTCTCCGTTCCGCCCGCACCGTTTTGACTTTCTCCTTCATCTTCACCAGGGCGACCGGCAGCACCTCGTCCATATGCTCCACCAGCACCAGCTTCAGATCACGCTTCACGCGTTTGGGGATCTCGATCAGGTCCTTCTCGTTCTTCTTGGGGATCACCACGATTGTGAGGCCCGCCCGGTGGGCGGCCAGGATCTTCTCCTTCAGGCCGCCGACGGGGAGGACCCGCCCGCGCAGGGTGATCTCCCCGGTCATCCCCACCTCATGGCGGACAGGTTGCTTGCTCAGGGCGGAGATCAGCGCAGTGGCGATGGTGATCCCCGCGCTGGGGCCGTCCTTGGGCGTGGCCCCCTCCGGCACGTGGATATGGATGTCGATCTTGTCGAAATCGAGGTCGCCGAACCCCAGCTCCTTCGCGTGGGAGCGGGCATAGGAAAGGGCCGCCTGGGCTGATTCCTGCATCACATCCCCCAGCTGCCCGGTCAACAACAGATTCCCCTTGCCCTCCATCAAGGTGACCTCGATGGACAGCAGATCGCCGCCCGCCTCGGTGACGGCCAGCCCGGTGGCCACGCCGACCTCGTCCCGCTCCTCGATGCGGCCGAACATGTGCTCCGGGGGGCCCAGGTACTTGCTCAGCGAGGCGGGGGTGATGTGGTGGGGCGCTCGCTTCCCCTCGGCCACCCTCCGGGCGACCTTGCGGCAGATCTGGGCGATGCAGCGCTCCAGATTTCGCACCCCAGCCTCGTAGGTATGCTCCCGGATAATCGTCCGCAACGTCCGATCGGAGAAGCTCAGCTTGTGCTCGACCAGGCCGTTCTCCTCGATCTGACGCGGCACCAGGAACTGCCGGGCGATGGCCAGCTTCTCCTCCTCGATGTATCCGGGGAAGTGGATCACCTCCATGCGGTCTCGCAGCGCCGGTGGGACCGTATCCAGCACGTTGGCCGTGGTGATGAACATCACCTTGGACAGGTCGTAGGGCACGTCCAGGTAGTGGTCCATGAAGGCGTGGTTCTGCTCGGGGTCCAGGACCTCGAGCAGCGCGGCCGCCGGATCGCCACGGAAGTCCAGCCCGATCTTGTCGATCTCATCCAGCATGAAGAGTGGGTTCAGGGTGCCGGCGGTGCGCATCGTCTGGATGATGCGGCCGGGCATCGCGCCGATGTACGTGCGCCGATGGCCCCGGATCTCCGCCTCGTCCCGTACCCCTCCCAGGGACATGCGCACGAACTTGCGTCCCAGCGCCTTGGCGATGGATTGTCCCATCGAGGTCTTTCCGGTGCCGGGAGGGCCCACAAAGCATAGGATCGGCTGGCGCATCTTATCCGGCGCTAGCTTCCGCACGGCGATGTACTCCAGGATGCGCTCCTTGGCCTTCGGCAGCCCGTAGTGGTGCTCATCGAGGACCTTGGCCGCGTGCGCGATGTCCATGTTGTCCTCGGTGATCTCTTTCCACGGCAGCTCGATCAGCCAGTCCAGATAGGTCCGGATGATGGCGACCTCCGGGGCGAAGGGGGGCATGGCCGCCAGGCGATCCAGCTCCTTCTCCGCCTTCTTGAAGGCCTCCTCCGGTAGCCCGGCCTCCTCCAGCCGCTCGCGCAGCTCGTTGATCTCGCGGGTCTGCTCGTCCGTCTCGCCCAGCTCGCTCTGGATCACCCGCATCTGCTCCCGCAGGAAGTACTCCCTTTGGGAGCGGTCCATCTCCTCCTGGACCTGCTGGTGGATCCGATTCTCCAACTCCAGCACATCCAGCTCTCGCCCCAGCAGGATGCTCAGCCGTTGCAGACGGGCGGTGGTGTCGATGGTCTCCAGGAGCTCCTGCTTTTCCTCCACGTCCATGTCCAGCACAGAGGCGATCAGGTCGGCCAGCCAGCCCGGCTCGTCCACATTCATGGCGGCGATGTAGGCCTCCTCCGGGAGGCTGGGGTTGAGCTGTACGCACTTCTCGAACAGGGCGAGCACGGCCCGCATCAGCGCCTCGGTGGGAAGTCCCTCATGCTCCTCCTCCCACACGGGCCTGCCGCGCGCCTGCAGGTAAGGCTCCTCCTGCGTGAACTCGCTGATCTGAACGCGCTGACGCCCCTGGCAGAGGATGCTGGTGCTCCCATCGGGCATGCGCAGGGTCCGCACGACCAGGATCTCGGTGCCCATCGGGTACAGGTCGTCGGGCTCCGGGTTCTCCTCGTTCGCATCGCGCTGCGCGACCACCAGGATAGGCATCCCGGAGGCCGAGGCCGCCTCCACTGCTCGCACGGACCGGTTGCGGCCGATGAGCAGCGGGGCCATCATGCGTGGGAAGACGATGGTGTTGCGCAGGGGTACGACGACGTACTCTTTTTCCTCTCTCTCCTCATCCCCTTCTACGAAGTCGTCTTCTAACGGGCCCACCAATGGGCCGAAAAAGGACATCTCACCCGAGAAGTCTAACGGCATATCGAATCTCATGTCCGGCTATTCCTCCAGATGCAAACGACTCTGTCGATGATACCACACGCATGTCGATTTGAGTAGTTTGCATCGCCTCCCGAGATCTTTTTCCCACCCGTTAGCGGTCCCGCGCCTGCCGGTGTACCGGTTGAGGGGGCGGATCCGCCTCATATACCCAGTCATCGGGCGGCAGGCGAGTCAGGTTGCGCTCGGCCAGGACGGCGCGTGCCGCCGCCACCACGAAGATAGAGCCGGTCACGAGGATCAGATCATCCGGTCGGGCCCAGGCGAGCATCTCGTCCAGGGCGTCTTCCATTCGATATGTCACGGTGAGATCCACGCCGGGGCGAATGCTGCGAGCCAGCGCGGCGAGATCGAGCGGATCGGCGGCTCTGGGGTGCAGGGAGGCGGAGACCACGTTGTGGTCCGCGATGGGCAGGAACACCTCCAGCATCCCTCGGATATCCTTGTCGCGAGAGGCGCCGAACAGCAGCCCCAGCCGTTGGTAGCGGAACCATTCCTGGAGCGCGACGCGGAGCTTCTGTGCCGAGTCCACGTTATGCGCGCTATCCACGACGATCCAGGGTTCTCGCGCCAGGACCTCGAGCCTGCCCGGCCAGCGCGCCTGTCGCATGCCCTCGTACAGGGCGGCTTCAGGCACATTTGCGCCCTGATCGCGCAGCTCACACAGGATCGCCACCGCCACGCAGGCGTTGTCCAGCTGGTGATGTCCCAGGAAGGGGACCGGCAGATCCTCGAACACAACCCCGTTGGGGCCGTACACGGTAAGGCTCTGCCCGGATAGGTCTGGCCTGTTCCGGCTGGTCCATCGCCACGTGTAGGTGGGGTCGCCCGGTCCGGAGGGCTCGGGGCCTACCGTCTTCAGCTCGGCGCCGGCCGTGCGGCAGACATCCTCGATGACCTTCATGGCCTCCTTGGCTTGGGGGGCCGAGATGACCGGCACGCCCGGCTTGATGATCCCCGCCTTCTCCCAGGCGATCAGGGACAGCGTGTGCCCGAGCAGGTTCGTGTGATCCAGGCTCAGGGAGGTGATGGCGCAGGCGGCCGGATGGACCACGTTGGTGGCATCCAGACGTCCACCCAGCCCCACCTCTAGCACGGCCCAATCCACCCGTCGTTCCGCGAAATACGCGAACGCCAGCGTGGTGATCGTCTCGAACGTGGTACGCTCCGGCTCGGTCTCCAGAATGGGTTTACACCGGTCCAGGAGGTCAATCAGATCCTCCTTGGGGATCAGATGGCCGTCCAGGCGTATGCGTTCTCGAAAGGTATGTAGATGGGGAGACGTGAAGAGGCCGGTACGGTAGCCTGCGCTGCGGAGTACGGATTCCGTCAGGGCGGCTGTAGAGCCCTTGCCCTTGGTTCCCGCGATATGCACACATCGAAAGCGCTTGTGGGGGTCTCCCAATCGCTCTAGCAATCGATGCATCCGGGAGAGGTCATACCGTGCGGCGCTGCATCCATAACGTCGGTATCGCGTCGGTCCGTAGATGTAATCAAGCGCATCCTGATAGGGGTCCATCTTCCCTCGCTTGCCGGGAAGTGCCTCTCGACAGCTCGTCGGCTCTCCCGGGACGTGAAATCACCTCGCTTGTAAGGCTGGAGTGAGGCATTGGACGAGCCGCTGCCTGATTCTAGCGCATCCGGAAGGGAAAAGCAAAACGTGTGAACGAACGGTCATCGCGCCACGATCGCACCACGGATGGGCCGCCGACGGCCCATGGACGTGCGCCCGTCGTGCCCTCACAGCAGGAAGTACAGCTTTTCCATGTCTGCAGCCGTGAGCGTCCCCGCCTCGATCTGCTCCCGGAGCCGTCCTGCGTCCTGATCGGGGTCGACCGGCGGCCGTCCCGGGACGGCCGCTCGGGTCGGGGCGGCCAGCTCCGGCGAGAGATCCGGCTGGCCGCCATGGGCCAGGTCGATGACCGCCCGGATGACGGATCGGTGGCTGGGGAGCTTGGCGTGTGCCTGGCGCACGTAGTAGGTCTCGGCGTCGGGCAGCAGCGCGGAGGTTAGAGGAACCGTGCCATCGCCGCCCGCCATTCCATCGCGGCCGCGCTCCACCTCCAACGTGATCCCCTCCTCCGTCCTCTCCCGGATGCGCACGCCGATGGTGGTCTCCAGCCCGCAGCCGGCGATCATGATGTGGGGAACCTGTGCCGTGGGCCCGGCCAGCAGCTCCCAGTAGGCCCGCCCCGCGTCCAGGAATCGCTGATTGAGGCCGCGAATCGGCCATGCTTGAGCGTCGTACAGGTCGAAGTTGGCCGGATAGCGCGCGTCGGCGGGCCAGAGATCGGGCGGCGCCGGCAGGATCTGGTAAATGGACGGGATACGACGGACCAGGCGGGAGACGTCGTTCGCGGGGTTCAGCTTCTGGGCCAGGTTCATCATGTCGTTGCCTTGCATCAGGTTGCGGATCGCCTCCGGGGCGCCGTGGTTGGGCGTTCCCAGCATGATGAGCCGCTCCACTCGACGCTCCGCGGCTTGCGGGTAGAGGGCCAGGTAGGCGCGCGATACCAGCCCGCCCATGCTGTGCCCCACCAGCGTGAACTTGCGGTCCGTCCCGGCCGCCCAGCGCTCCAGTGCCTGGTGCAGATCCCCTGCCAGGGCCCGGATGTCCCGACGCCAATCGTATGGGAACTGGAACACATCCACGTGTTTGCGCACGGCCAGAATGAACTTGGTATAGTAGATCATCTCGATGCCGGTGGGGGTGACGTACACGCGGGGATCAGCGTCCCGCTCGCCCGTCTCGTCCATCTCGAGCAGGTTCGTCTTCCCCCGCAGGATGGCGATGGGGTTGATCCAGAGCAGATCAATGATGCCCTGGGTGGACTGCAGGAGCGAGCCCATGATGCCGGGTAGCACGACGATGGCGGGACGCAGCCCTCCCGTTACCCGAACCTCCTCTCCGGCCAGGCTGCGCATCTCCTCGATCTCCTCCGGGCCGAAGAAGTAGGCAAGGCCCTCGTCTCCCCGCTCCAGCCGCTCTTCAATCTCCTCAGGATCAAAACTGGACCATCCTCGGATGATCTGGGTGGTGTCTTGAGGCATTGGGGTTCCCTCCCTCAGGGGGAAGAAGAGCCATGCGACCCGATCCCCGGGTCGCATGGCTCGGATCGGTGTTCGTCCGATTACGCTCCGAATTTCGCCAGCCGCCCGGCGTGCCCCATGGCCATTGGCATGATCTCCTTGGCCAGGAAGTGGCCCAGGCCGCCGCGTGCGCACGCGCGCTCGCCGAAGGACGTGGCCTCATCGGGGCGGACCGTGGGGCCCCACATGAGGAGCGGCACGGGATGCCAGGAATGAGAACGCAACAGCGCGGGCGTCGAATGGTCCCCCGTGACGATGAGCACCGAGGGGTTCAGCGCGCGGATGCGGCTCATGTAGCCATCGACTTCCTCGATCACCTTCACCTTCGCCTGGAAGTCGCCATCCTCCCCGCGGCTGTCCGTGTACTTGAAGTGGATGAAGAAGAAATCGAACTCGTCCCAGTGCTGCTCCAGCGTGTCCAACTCGGAGGCCATCGTCTCGCCGGTGGAGAGGACCTGCATGCCGCACAGCCGCGCCACGCCCCGGTACATCGGGTAGGTGGCGATGGCGGCGGCATTGAGCTTGTAGATATCCTGGAAGCTGGGGATCCCCGGGTCCTTGGCGAGGCCGCGCAGGTTCAATGAGTTGGCGGGGTGCTCATTGGCCAGCACCCGGCGGGCCTGCTCCAGCCAGTCGTTCAGGAGCTTTGCAGTGCGCACCGTGGCGGGATCGTCCCGCAGCGGTTTGATGGGCAGGGGGGGAACCCCCGTCCGCTGGGGGTCGGTCTCCGAGAGCCCGTCCGCCAGCCCCGGCCCCCGGACGACCAGGACGAATCGGTACTCCTTGACCGGACGTACGAAGATCTCGTAGCCGGGGATCGAGGTCTCCTTTTGCAGCTTCTCGCAGAGCCTTGCCCCGATCTCGGTGGGGATGCGCCCGGCCCGGCGATCGACGATGCGCCCCTCCTCGTCCACGGTGCAGAAGTTGCCCCGCGCGGCCAGGTCGTCCGGCTGTAGGTCGAAGTCGATGCCCAGCGCCTCCAGGACGCCGCGCCCGATCTCATATCGCAGTGGGTCATAGCCGAAGAGGCCCAGATGTCCCGGGCCGCTTCCGGGCGAGATGCCCCGGGCGATGGGGATGCTCAGGCCGGTGGTCCCCTCCCGGGCTAGCTGATCCAGATTCGGGGTGTTCGCCGCCTCCAACTCCGTGGGGCCGCCCGGCTCGATGGGCAGCCCTCCCAGCCCGTCCATGACGGCCAGGACGATCTTGCCGCCGTTCGGCAGCGTACTCGGTTGCGCCAGCTCTTGGATGACTTCGATGTCCATCGGTTCCTTCCCTTCACAGCAGGATGATAGTGTCAGGTCGCGCCGCACCCAAGGGAGATCGATGATGGCTGCAGCGTCCTCTCCCGCGCCTCGCGTTTCCGTGCGGCGCTACCGCTATTGGGATTATAAATGATATGCGGGGATAATGACATGATGTACATGACAAGGGGCTAGCCGCCAGGCTAGCCCCTTCTTTTGTCCGCATGGCAACGCGTCGATCAGGTCAGCCGGATCTCCGTCTTGGGGTCGAAGAGGTGGAGCCGGTCCATGTTCACCACCAGGTCGACCTCATCGCCGGCGCGCGCCTGGGTTCGAGGATCCACGCGGGCGATGAAGCTCTTGTTGCCGGTCAGGCAGTAGAGGAAGATCTCGTTACCCATCAGCTCGGTCACATCCACGGAGGCCTTCATGTCGGCCGCGGAGATGCCGGGCGCGACGTACGGCTTGGCGTAGATGTCCTCCGGGCGGATGCCGAAGATCACCTCTTGCCCCTTGTACTTCATGTACGTCTGGGCCTTGTCCGGCGGGATCTGCAGCTTGAAGGATCCGCCGTCCACGTAGAGCTTCCCATCTTCCTCTACCAGGGTGGCGTCGAAGAAGTTCATGGACGGGCTGCCGATGAAGCCGGCCACAAAGACGTTACCCGGTGTGTCGTACAGGTTCTGCGGCGTGTCCAGCTGCTGCAGGATGCCGTCCCGCATCACCGCGATGCGGGTCGCCATGGTCATGGCCTCCACCTGGTCGTGGGTCACATAGATGAAGGTGGTGGCCAGGCGATGGTGCAGCTTGGCCAGCTCCGCGCGCGTCTGGACGCGCAGTTTGGCGTCCAGGTTGGACAGCGGCTCATCGAAGAGGAAGACGGCGGGCTCGCGCACGATGGCGCGTCCCACAGCCACACGCTGTCGCTGACCACCGGATAGCTGCTTGGGCTTGCGATCCAGCAGGTTCTCGATGCCCAGGATCTGGGCCGCCTCCTTCACGCGGCGATCGATCTCGGCCTTGGGGGTCTTGCGCAGCTTCAGGCCGAAGGCCATGTTGTCGTACACGCTCATGTGCGGATAGAGCGCGTAGGACTGGAACACCATGGCGATGTCTCGATCCTTGGGGGCCACATCGTTCACCAGGCGGTCGCCGATGTAGATGTTCCCCTCGGTGACCTCCTCCAGGCCTGCGAGCAGGCGCAGGGAGGTCGTCTTGCCGCAACCGGAGGGGCCGACGAAGACGAGGAATTCCTTGTCCGCGATCTCGATCGTGAGGTCGTTTACCGCGATCACGTCGCCGAAACGCTTGGTAACATGCTCATACGTGACGCTAGCCATTCAATCAACTCCTCTACGGGGGTTGCGCAGATCGGGAAACCGAACTCTTCGGTCATGACCATGCTCAACCAGCCGATGGTCATGGGCATACGCCAAAACCGCTTTCCTCTCATCTGCGCGAGGCGTCTGAACCATTCGGCGGGGTCAGGATGCTGGGAATGGGGACTGGGCTGGTGTTCACACTCGCTGCCAGAGGATCTCGCCCGCCATGCCTCTGGCCACCAGGCCCGGCGTCTCACCTCCTTTCGCGTGTACAGGCGGCGCGAACACTCGCGCCAGGGCGGAGTATCTGCCGTCGCTTGCTATTATACCATATGGGATCGGCCTTGCCAAGCATTTTGAGCCCCGGGAGCGCATCCTTGGGGGCTTGTACGCCGGGTGTGGGGGCTACCGATCGCGCCAGGGACGCCCCATCTCCTGGAAGTGCACGGGCACCTGGGGGAAGTGGGCAGCGAGCAGGCGCGCGACGTGGCGCAGCCCGGGCTCCTCGCTCACGGCGTGGGAGGTCTCGATGAGGGGGATGCCCGCGTCTCGCATGGCCCACATGGCGTATTCGTCCGTCTCGCCCGCGATCAGCGCGTCCACGCCATAGCGGAGGAGCCCTTCCAGAAACGACGCGTTCAGCGAGAGCCCAAGCCCACCCCACGGCAGCCCCACGCGTTGGACTACCTGTTCGAGCTCGCCCACCACCCGGAGCGAAGGCAGGGCCAGCTGCTCCTTGATCCGGTCCGCCAGCTCCCCAACGGTTGTCGGAGGGATCTCACAAACCCGCCAATACTCCTCGCTCACTACCGGTGGGGGCAGGCCGAGCGCGGCGATGAAATCGTCGAGGATGCAGAGCCGGTCCAGGGTGCCGTGGGCTCGGAAGACGGTCATCTCCCAGCGGGCCAGCAGCTGGAGACGGCGGGTGTTCACCACGCCGCTGAGATAACGCTCCGGCGCCGCGCGGGTATATCCCGGCGGGAAAAGGAGATCCTCATGGACGATGAGCAGATTGCAGCCCTGCTCGTGTGCCTTGCGGATGACCTCCTCCGTGGCCATCCAGGCGATCAGGATCCCCGTCACCTCCGCGTCGGGGCTCCCAAATCGGAACCCCTCCTCCTCGCCCAGATCGAGCTTGTGCTCTCGCCAGAAGGATAGGATGTCGATAGCTTTCATGGGCAGACCCTTCACATGCGACTTCTCCAGGTCACACCGCGCCGATTCCCAAGGATGGCCCTATCGCCTGCCGTATTCCTGTATGGCCTCCAGGTAGCACTCGATGCTGGGGATGGGGACCGTGTAGGGGATATGGTTGCCCACGGCGAAGAAGTAGCCCGGGCAGTCCCGTCCCAGGTCAGCGCAGCGTTTCACCTCCGCCCGGATCTCCTCCGGCGTCCCGTATTGGAGGATCCGGGAGTCGATGTTCCCGATGATCACGTGGGTTTGGCCATATCGCTCCACGATGTACTGCAGGTCGGTTAGCGGCTCGAAGATGAAGCCATCCGCCCCGGCCGCGACCAGGTCGTCCACGAATTCGTTGAAGTTGCCGTCGGAGCAGAACAATACCTTAATCCCCGCCTCACGAAGCGGGTCCCACAGCCGCTTCAGCCGGGGAAAGATGTATTGGCGCATCCAGGAGGGGGAGAACACCGGCCCGCTGGCCCAGACGATGTCATCGTGACAGAGGAAGATGGGCACCTCCGCCCGGATATGCGCCTCCACGACCATCATGCTGATCTGGGTGAACTGTTCCAGGATCTCCTCGAATCGCCGGGGATCCGCCTTAGTTGCCATCATGAACAGCTCCCACCCGAAGGTCACGATGTTCCAGGTGAAGACGGAGTTGTAGAAGCCGCCGGGGAACACCGCGTCGGGGTAGGCTGCCTGTCCCTTCTCGTAATACTCCCGCACGGAGGCGGTCAACTCGTCCATCGTCGGCAGGTCTGCGGCCTCCAGCGGGTTGAAGGCCAGCACCTCTTCGACGGATTGGAAGGGATAGCTCGCCTCCCAGGGCGTCTCGGTCTCGTAGTACTTGGCCCGCCCCATGTCCGTGCGCGGCAGGCCCCAATCGCGGCTGTACGTCGACCATATGAAGTCATAATCCAGGGCTTTAGCCAGGGCGGGTTGGGCCATTTCCGCCTGCTTCGGGTCCTCGGGATCGTACCCCGTGACCTTCATGATGAATCGTCGATGGAAGATGTACTCCGTGTGGGGGATGCGATCCGGCATCTCCAGGTGAAGGGCCTGCCACCCTCGTTCGTAACTCATTTTCCTGCCCTCGCTCACGAATGTCTCATCTGTACGTCCGTCAGATAGATGTCCTCGCGCCCCAGGATGCGCCGGACCTCGTCCTCGACCAGATCGACGCCCAGGCCGGGGACGTCGGGCACCTGGATGACGCCATCCCGGATCATGTCCTCGTGGATGATCCCGGTGATCAGCCCCTTCCACTCCGGTTGGACGACGGGCAGTTCGAAGGCGATGAAGTTGTCCGGGAGGGTGGCGCATACCTGGATCAGCGCCGCGAGGCCGAAGGGCCCGTCGCCGATGCC
>JAADGJ010000070.1:0-12680 GCA_013152435.1 Chloroflexota bacterium
TTCGCATCAACGGAACAGCATGGGCGAGGCCCCCGCCTGTCGCTTTTTCCCTCCACGGGCGGTCGCACCTGAAAGGGGAGGTGCGGAGGGGAAGCCCCTCTGCAGAAAAACTCTTTTTCTCGCCTTTTCCCTGCCTGGTTGGGGCCTTGGCCGGTGGCCTCCGGCCCCAAGGGGCAGGTGAGGGGCTGAAAACAGAGCCCTTCGGAGGGGCTGACGCCCCTCCGAGCCACCCCAGAGATGCGGGGCCACGCTTCCATATCGCTTAACTTGATACCAATGGGGCGATTCGTGAATCGCCCCCTACACAGGCAGACGCTCCCCTCACTGGCGCAGGTAGTGGCTCAAGTTCACCAACAGCTTGCGGCCATCTTTGGTCATGGCGTCTGGGCCCGCGTTGTATCCCCACAGCACATACTTGCGCCCGCTGCGAACCTCCAGCACCACCGGATAGTGTGTCTCATTCCTCTCCTCCCGGGCGATCGGGGTCACCAGCTTGAACGGCTCGGGGATGTAGACGCCCAGCTCCCGAAGGCGCCTGGGGTAGAGCTGAACCAGAGGGTTCTTTGGCGACGCGTCGATGTTCCAGGGCTCGTTCCAGAAGACCGTCCCCGGCGCCACGGCGTAGACGTTGTTGTTGGAGGAGAACCAGGTCTGGCCGTAGCCGATGAACAGATCGAGCTCGGCGAAGAGGGCGGCGCCTCCCTCACCCAGGCCCAGAATGGACGTGTTCCATTGGGCCAGGGCCCCGACCGCGTCCGGGTCGTCGAAGTCGTAGTGATACCCCGTCTCCGGCCCCACCACGATCAGCGAGTATGGGGAGAAGTCGAACCGGGGCACATCCTTCAGCTCCACCAGGTCTACCACCCAACCGTTCTCCTGCAGCAGGCCCTGATAGTCCAACGCCGTGTCCAGGTCGTCATTCCAAAGGTAGGCCGCCCGGGGACGCACGTTGAAGCCCACGCTGGCGTACCGCAGGAAGCTCTCCTCCCGGTTGTTCGTGCCCACGGCCACCAACTTCACCGTGTATCCGCCGGGCTGAGTGATCCCGGTCAGCACATTCGCGTAGAAGCCATCGCCCGCCTTGCCGTCTCCATGCCTGCCGTCGTCATAAAGCCGCAGGAACGTCACGCCGGTCGATCCCGCCGCCTGGGGCTGCTCTGAGGCCAACCCGGGTCCAGAGACGAGGGCGTAGACGTCCGCCAGGGACTCGCCGATGGGCTTGTGATCCGTCAGAATGCCGTAGATGGGCACGGGCACGCCCACGGCGCGCCGCTCCGGGTCGCCGCCCACCGCGGCGATCAGCGTGGTCATCGTCTTGCCGGAGAGCATGAAGTGATACTCGGGCGTGGGCTTGAGGATGCGGATACGCACCGTCCACAGGCCCGGCTTGGGGTCTCTCACCCGCACCTGGTGATGGGTGTCGTCCCGATACTGAGCGGATGGACTCGCCGACTTACCACCGGGATCCTCCAGCAGCAGCTCCAGATAGCCGCCGAGGTGATCCCAGTTCAGGGTGAAGATGGCCTCCGGCATCCCCTTGTTCACCACCACCTTGAATTCGATCGTCTGCTGTTCCCGAGCCGATCCGGTCCGCTCCGCCAGGCGCTGCAGGCCATGGGTCAGCTCGCCCACAGCGATGTAAGTATCGGCCAGGCGGTTGGGCAGCGTGTCGGGAATGGCCAACGGCGGCCCACCGGACGGTGAGGAGGCGGAAGCGCCGCTGGCTCCGGGCGGGTTGACGTCCACGTAGAAATACTGGCCATGCTTGGCCCCGGCGATGCTTTGGAGCAGCGCCTTGTCCGCGCCGTCGCCCAAGGCCACCGTGTGGATCACCGCATCCGTGATGCCGGCCTCCACGTCGGCCCAGTAAGGAGGCGCGTTCTCCCACCCATCGCTGAGCAGCACCAGGGACCAGTCATGATTCGGGTCCCCGTCCCCGGTGAGAAGGCCGTGCCCCTGCTGAACACCCTGGCCCAGGGCCGTGGTCCCCCCGGATGTCAGCCCGTTGATGGCCGCGATGGCTGCAGCCCGCTCCGCCACCCCGGCGATGGTGGTCAGCGCATAGTCGGTGCTGGCGCTGGAGGCGAAGCTGACCACGCCCACGGCATCGCCATCGTTCAGGAAGTCTACGAAGGCGCTGGCCGCATTCTGGGCGGCCTCCATCTTCCCATCGCTGGACATGCTGCCCGAGCGATCCAGGACGATCACCTCGTCGTTGCGCGCCTTGGCCAGGTAGTAGACTGCGTTGCTCTCGCTGTCAGTGCCGACGCCGGACAACCTTACCCGCAGATCGTGGTAAGCCGCGGTCCCCTTGGTGGGCGGCGCCACGACCAGGAAGTAAGTGTCCGCCGAGGGGTACACGGAGATGACGCTGGCGGCATCCCCACCGATGGAGACGTCGAAGTCGCCAGCCGTCAGGGAGAGAGGCCACCCGGCCGGCACCGCCGTGCTCACCTGGACCAGGATCTTATCCGGGGCGGATGGGTCTCCCGCGTTGGTCGGAGAGGTCTTCAAAGGGTACAGGATGTTGAACCGAGGGACGCACGCCTGGGTGCTGGCATTGCTGAAGTTGTTCGTCTCGCCGGAGCCGGAGTCGTAGATGCCATCGAAGTCCGTGTCCTCGCAGCCGTCCGGGGAGCCGTCGTTGTCGTTGTCCGGGTCCCGCTCCTTGCGCAGGCCATCGCCGTCCAGATCGCTGGCGCGCTTGCTGTAATTGCCCGCGGCATCGAAGACGTATTCCCGCATATCCTTCTTGTCCAGCACCCAGTCGCCGTCGGTATCGACATCATGCGGATCCAGCTGGAAGCGAATCACCTCATCGAAGTCCATGATGCCGTCGCCATCGCTGTCGGTCCAGACGCTGCTCTCGTCCACGCGCCCGGTGCCGCTGGCGGGCCCCACCCAGTATCCCTCAATGGTCTGGCTATCGTAGTCCTGCCAGCGCTCGAAGTCCGGCGGCTGGTCCGGGTCCAGCACATGGATGTACTGGTCGCCATCCGCCGTCTCCCGATAGCCGTTGATCACCATCATGTGGCCGGGCCGACGGAACATGATAGGCCGGTTGGCGTCGATCCAGCCCCTGATCTGGGCGAAGGTGGGCTTTCCCCCGGGGGTATTGATGGTCGTGTTCAGCGCCCAGGAGATGGCCTGGTCCTCCTCGTCCGGGTAGTACATACCCCGGGCATAACCCAGATCGTTGTCCGGGATGCCGTCGTTGGCGCCGGGCCGGGTGTTGCCCGACCACTCCTCCAGCACGTGGTAGCTGATGCGATCCATGCTCAGCATGTTGCCGCCGTTGTACCAGCTGGCCATCATCCGCACGGAGGCCCGCACGCAGTACATGCTGCCATGGGTATATTTGGTGGTGTCCGCACACGGAGGCTCCGTGCAAGGCGCCGGGGAATCCCAGGCGTTCTCCGGCGTGTTGGTCGTGGGGTCCCCCTCCGGGGCGCCATCCAGGCCCAGCAGATAGCTGTCCTTGTTCTGACGAACCCGGGCGATCCCCAGCACCTTCTCCCCAGCCGCCGCGGCGGCAACGCCGCTGAACGTCACCACCTCGATCTGGAAGCCACGGGTCCACCCGCTGGCGCTATCCCCTCGAATCGGATTGATGCGCCAGTAGTAGACGCCGGCGTCCGGGGCCGGGTCCGGCTTGAAGTACGTATGCGAGGTCGTCGCGTCGATCAACGGGCTGGTGAAACCGGCATCATCGTCCAGCTGGAAGCGATAGCGGGTGGCCCCGGCGGCCGGCCGCCAGCTCAGCGAGAGGGTGGCCGCGTCCACTTTGGCGCCATCCTCCGGGGTGATGAAGAGCACGGGCTGCACCGGATTGGCGCGCCCCGGAGAAAGTTGTTCCTTCGGGTAGTTGGCCCAGGCCGATGCGCCACGGCCCCGCGCGTTGGGATAGCGGCCGATGGACTCGTTGGGCTCCAGGATGTCCGCCTCGCTGATGTCGCCGAACCCGTCCTCAAAGCTCACGGCATGGCCGCTGGGCCAGACGCCCGCGGCCACAGCGTTCGCCCCGGCCTCCGCATCGAAGCCACCCCAGGCCACAAAGTCCACGATGGTCTGAGCGGTCCGCCGTCCGGACCGATAGAGGGCCACCTGACCGGCCCGATCCGGGAAGACATCCCCCAGCCCCGCCGGGGTGTGCAGGATGATCGTGCCATCCGAGGCATCGTAATCATCCCCGGCCGGCCCCTTGCCATCGAAATAGATGAGCACGAACACGCCGTTGGGCACCGAGGAGAGCCGGTCGGGCAGGGTGTACACCCGCCCTGTCTCGTTGCTGACCTGCCAGCCGGCCAGGTTCACCCCGGCCGCAGCGGAGGCGTCCCGCGACGGCGTCAGATTCGCCTGCTGGCCCGCGCTGCCCGTCCTTCGCACCGCAGGCAGATAGACGCGCTCCACGGACTGCCCCACAAGTAGCTCGACCCAGGCGGATCCACCTTTCGCCCGCTTGGGCATCACCTCATTGATCACGACGGGCATCGTCCCCGCAGCATCACGGGCGACGGCTCGCCGCGGCATCTCCGCAGCCGAGGCCGTGGGAACTCCCGGGGCCGGCAGGGAGACGAGTACGAGCGCGATCACGAACACCCACGTCAGGATATATGAAACATTCAACCGCTGCATCACAAAGACCTCCCCGATTCTGGGAACCCTGGCTCTACCCCTTCTCACACCACTATATACGGGCATTCACACACAACACACCCCCACATCTAGTGCGCCCTCAGAGTATATCCGAAACCCCACAGGCCGGATGTCAGAGGGCCCCTCTCAGCGGCATGCCCCACAGGGGGAGGTGTGGAGGGGCTTCGCTCCTCCGGGCCTCCTCGTGACAGGGACAACGGGATCTCTCAGATACGTCCTCCGAGGACATGTTGGGAGCGCCTATTGGAAAATCCGACCGAGCCAGGATGGTGAAGGTGGGTAACGACAGCTCCCACGCCGCCGCAGGCGGAGCATGGGAGCTCGGCCCGCTGTGGGAGGATACGACCGCCTCGATCCGCCTCCGAACAGGTTCCTTACCCCGCCCAGAATTGGATAGCGGAGGGCGTTGCCCTCCGCCACCCAACCGGCCGAACCGAAGGGAATCCAAACGAACCTCTACTTCATCACCGAGGGCATATAGACCCGCTTGCCATAGTCCCAGATCCGCACCCGCACCCTATCGGCGAGCCCATCCTCGGGACGGCGATAGATGGTGACGGAAGAGTCCGTCAGGGTACGCCAATACGCCCCCACGCGATTATTCTCGCCATATCCACTGGGCGGGGATGTCCCGAAATCCGCACCACCGAGGTGGCGCTGATTCACGCCGTTGAAGCCGATATCCCCCTGCCACATGGTGAGGAAGTACGTGCCGACGCTTCCCCCCAAACCATGCGCCAGGGCTCTGGCCTGATTCTGGTTCAGGATCACCCAGCCGCTGTCATAGTCCGGCCTGGCGATACGCCAGATGCGAACGCGCACCTCCGAAGCGTAAACATCATCCGGCCGGCGATAGACGGTGACGGAGGAGGTGGTCAGCGTGCGCCAGTAGGCGCCCACCCGGTCGTTCGCGCTGGTCCCCGGCGCAGGCTTGGTGCCGAAGTCCGCACCGCCGTAGTAGCGCTGGTTCACCCCGCTGCTCCCGTTCCGATACTGCATGTCCACCAGATAATCGTTGGTGCTCCCCCCCAGGCTATGGGAGAGGGTTTTGGCCTGCCCCTGGCTGAGGCTCACCCAGCCGCTGTCATAGTCCGGCTTGGGCATCTTCCAGATGCGAACGCGCATCCACCTGGCGTAACTGTCCTCCGCCCGACGGAAGAGCGTGATGGTGGAATCGGTCAGGCTGCGCCAGTAGGCGCCCACCCGGTCCTCCGCGCTGTGGCCGGGGGCCGGCTTGGTCCCGAAATCAGCGCCGCCGTAGTAGCGCAGATTGATCCCATTGCTGTCGCTGGCCCTATACCACGCGTCCACCAGGTACGTATCCGCATCGCCGCCCAGGTTATGGATCAGCGTCCTCGCCGAGGATCCCGCCGAGAGGCCTATCCAGCCGCTGTCGTAGTCCGGCGTTCGAGGCCTCCAGTAACGCCAGATGCGAACGCGCACCTCGGAAGCGTAGAGATCCTCCGATCGGCGATAGACAGTGATCGTGGCGTAGGTCAGGCTGCGCCAGTAGGCGCCTACCCGATCGTTCGCGCTGGCGCCCGGCGCGGGGCTGGTGCCGAAGTCCGCACCGCCGTAGTAGCGCTGGTTCACCCCGTTCCCACCGCTGCGATACTGCATGTCCACCACGTAATCGTTCGGATCGCCGCCGATGCTGTGAATCAAGGTTTTCGCCTGATTCCGGTTCAGGCCCACCCAGCCGCTATCGTAAGTGGGCCGGGGCCGCTTCCAGATGCGAACGCGCACCTGGCTTGCGTAGTTATCCTCCGCCCGGCGGAAGAGCGTGATGGTGGAATCGGTCAGGCTCCGCCAATACACCCCCACCCGATCATTGTTGCGGGTGCCTTTGAAGGCCTTGGAGCCGAAGTCCATACCCCCGTAGTAGCGCTGATTCACCCCGCTGCCGCTACTTCGGTACTGCATGTCCACCACATAATCGTCCGTATTCCCCCCCACCCCGTGGTTGAGGGTAGTAGCCGAGGCGCCGGGCGTCAGGCCGATCCAGCCGCTGTCATAGCTTGGATTGGGATCGACCCAGATGCGGATGCGCACCCAATCCGCGTAACGATCCTCCGGCCGGCGATAGACGACGATGGTGGCATTGGTCAGGCTGCGCCAGTAAGCGCCCACCCGATCGTTCGCGCTGGCGCCCGGCGCAGGCTTGGTGCCGAAGTCCACACCGCCGTAGTAGCGCTGATTGATGCCGTTGATATCGTCGGCCTTGTAGTCCATCACCACCACGTAGTCATCGACATCACCGCCCAGGTTATGGAACAGGGTACGTCCGCTCCCCGGGAAGAGCGGCACCCAGCCGCTATCGTAGGAGGGGCCGCCGGAGAAAGCGGACGACACGGCCGAGACGGCCGTTGCGGCGTCGAAAAGCCCGGCCGACGCTCCTTCGTCCAGGACGCCCGGCTCCTCCACAACGGGGACGGCATCCTGCGCGCGAGCCATCTGGCCACCAACAGGGACGAGCAAGAGGGCGAGCAAAATCAGGAAGACCAGCAAGCGCAGACGAGACATGGATCGACCTCCACTTCGAAAGGATAGCGGGACAAAGGCACGCGAGCCCATTCCAAGGGGGAGCTATCCGTCTCTCCCCGAGAGAGCGCTTGGGGCAAATCAGCGAGGCGAAACATGCAAAGATCAGGAGAAAGGATACCGGAAGCGACGTTCAAAAAAGGATCGACCGAAAGGCGAACCGGCCGGGAGGATCCCAAAGCCGGCGAGCTTCCAGGGGGCTTCCCCAAAATAGCAACCCCTTATCATTCAAACGAGCCGGAGACCCGATATGATACTGGAACGATGAAACGAGCCCCCGCAGAGCATCCATCAGGGATGGGAAGGCAATCCCCGCCTGTCTTTACGAGGTGCTTGTGGAATGCCCGTTCAGCCAGGCCGCCCGGCGGATAGCGATGTCTGTTTGAGAGGGACACAGGGGGAAGAAGCCGAGCACACCAGGATGGCCCCATGGGAATGCACAAAGCAGTATACACGGCCCCAAGGGAAAGTCAATTCGCATCGAAGGGGCAATCGTTTGGGATCAAGATGCCAGGAGAGATGAGGCACCAGATTCCCTCACCCTAATGGTGAACGGTTACCCCGGCGCAAGTCATTGTAGCTTTCCCCTGCGTGTGTTACAATCTGCGTGCATTTCTCAACAAGTTCCCTGTTGTCCCCTCGGGACATCAGAAACATACGCACGCTTCTCGTCCCCGCCTCAAGACCGGGGCGAGCGCAGAAGCGGCGTTTCCAAAAGCAATCTCTTTCGGAGGATCAGATGGCAAAGTATGACATCGGCTTGATCGGCCTGGCCGTCATGGGCCAGAACCTCGTCTTGAACATGGAGAGAAACGGCTTCGCCGTGGCGGTATACAATCGGACGACGTCGAAAGCGGAAGCCTTCGTGGCGGCCCACCCGGGCAAGCGCCTGTACCTGGCGCGCACCCTGGAGGAGCTGGTCGAGGCGCTCCAGCGGCCGCGCAAGATCATGATCATGGTGCAGGCCGGCCGGCCCGTGGACCTGGTCATCGAACAACTCAAACCGCTCCTGGAGCCGGGCGACGTGATCATCGACGGCGGCAACTCCTTCTTCTTGGACACGGAGCGCCGCGCCCGAGAGCTGGCCCAGGACGGCATCCGCTACCTCGGCGCGGGCGTCTCCGGGGGCGAAGAGGGCGCCCTCCTGGGCCCCAGCATCATGCCCGGCGGCGATCGCGAGGCGTATGAGCTGGTGGAACCGATCTTCACCGCCATCGCCGCCAAAGCCAAGGACGGCGCGCCCTGCGTCACCTACATCGGCCCCGGGGGAGCAGGCCATTACGTCAAAATGGTCCACAACGGCATCGAGTACGGCAACATGCAGCTCATCGCCGAGACCTACGACATCATGCGCACGGCGTTGGGGATGTCCCCCGCCGAGATGGCCCCCATCTTCGCCGAGTGGAACCGGGGCGAGCTCTCCTCCTTCCTGATCGAGATCACGGCCGACATCCTGGCCCGGGTCGACGAGGAGACGGGACAACCGATGGTGGACGTGATCCTGGACAAGGCGGGCCAGAAGGGCACCGGCAAGTGGACCTCGCAGAACGCCCTCGACCTGGGCGTCGCGACGCCCACCATCGACGCGGCGGTGGAGGCCCGCATCCTCTCCGCGTACAAGGATGAGCGCGTGGCGGCAGCACAGCTCATCCCTCAGCCGCAGCGGGACTATCAGGGCGATCGCGAATCCCTGATCCAGGCGCTGCGGGCCGCCCTTTACGCTTCCCAGGTATGCTCCTACGCGCAGGGGATGGCGCTGTTGCGGACGGCCTCCCAGGAATACGACTACAACCTGAACCTGAGCGAGATCGCCGCCATCTGGCGGGCGGGCTGCATCATCCGGGCCGACTTCCTGGACGACATGCGGGCGGCCTTCGACGCCGATCCCGACCTCGCCAACCTGTTGGTGGCCCCCAAGTTCCGGGACGATCTCGTCGCCCGGGAGGCCCAATGGCGACAGGTGGTCACCACAGCCGTCAATCTGGCCATCCCGACGCCCGCCACCAGCGCGTCGCTGGCCTACTTCGACGGCTATCGCAGCGCCCGCCTGCCCGCCAACCTGATCCAGGCGCAACGCGACTACTTCGGTGCCCACACCTACGAGCGCGTGGATCAGCCGGGCGTCTTCCACACCGAGTGGACGAAAGCATAACGCATGGGGGACAGGTCACAGGACGTGACGGAGCGATTGTACTATCACGACGCGTACCTGACGGAGTTCGAGGCCTCGGTCATCGATCGCGGACGCATCGGGGATGCCCCGGCGGTGGTGCTGGACCGCACCGCCTTCTACCCGGAGGGAGGCGGCCAGCCGGCCGACCGGGGCACCCTCAACGATGTGGCCGTCGTGGACGTGCAGACGGTGGACGGCCGCGTGTGGCATGTGCTGGAGGCCGATCTATCGGCGGACCACGTGCATGGCCTGATCGACTGGGCGCGTCGATGGGACCACATGCAGCAGCACACCGGACAGCACATCCTCTCCCAGGCGTTCATCCAGGTCGCCGACGCGGCCACGGTGGGGTTCCATCTGGGGATAGAGGCCTCCACCATCGACCTGAATCGGATCGATCTGGACGCGGCCACCCTCGACGCCGTCGAGAGAGAGGCCAACCGCATCGTCCTGGAGAACCGACCGGTACGGGTCTCCCTGGTCTCGCCGGAAGAGCTGGCCACGCTTCCACTGCGGCGGCCGCCCAAGGTCGAAAAGGACGTACGCATCGTCGAGATCGAGGGATTTGACTGGTCTGCCTGCGGCGGCACCCACGTGCGAGCCACAGGAGAGGTGGGCCCCATCAAGATCATCAAGATCGAACGGCGTGGCGAGGAGACCCGCGTGACCTTCCTGTGCGGCCTGCGGGCGCTGGCGGACTACGCCCGCAAACACGCCCTGGTCCATCACCTGGTCAGCCGGTTCACCTGCGCTGAAGGCGAGATCGAGGAGGCCATCGATCGGCTGGAGGAGGAGGGACGGGAGGCCCGCCGGGCGCTGCGAGAGGCGGAGGGGATCCTGGCCGATTACGAGGCCCGGGCGCTGCGACAGGCCGCCCCTGCGATGGGCGAGGTCCGTGTCGTCGCCCGGGTGTACCGAGATCGCCCACCCGCCTGGGTGCGCGGCGTGGCTCAGGTCCTTCGCGATCACCCCCGGACGGTCGCGCTGCTGGCCTGGGGCGGCGATCGCCCGCAGCTCATCTTCGCCCGCAGCCAGGACGTATCGGCGGACATGCGGGCCGTGCTCAACGCCGCGTGCGAGGTGTGCGGCGGACGCGGCGGCGGACGGCCGGACTGGGCCCAGGGGGGCGGGGGGGACGCCGGGCGGCTGGACGAGGCGCTGGAGGCCGCCACGGCAGCGTTACGCGATCAATTGATCCCCCATTTCAAATAAAGGAGCCGGCGAACTCGTTTGAGGGTTGGAGGGAGATATGCAAGAACTGGCCCCCGGGGTGTTTGCGGAAACCGATTTCCGAGGATCGAATCCTGGCTTCATCCTGACGGATGAGGGAGCGGTGGTCGTGGACACGCCGCAGATCCCGGCCGAGGCCCGAGCCCTGCGGGAGACGATCGAGCGCCTGAGCGGCGGGAAGCCCATCCTGTACGTGATCAACACCGACCACCACCGCGGCCACATCCTGGGCAACCAATGGTTCCAGCCGGCGCCGGTGATCGCGCACGACATCGCGTGGAAGCACATGAACGGCTACACGGAGAACTTCAAGCAGCGGGTGTACGACTCCTTCCGACGAGAGCCGGAGATCCAGGCGCAGTTTCTCGACCTGCAGATCATCAAGCCGACGCTGACCTTCAGCAAGCGGATGTACCTCTTCCTGGGCGGGCGAGAGATCCGGATCATCTGGGTGGGAGGCCACACCCCTGCCACCTCGATCGTCTGGCTTCCGGCCGAGAAGGTGGCCTTCGTGGGCGATGCCGTGTGGGTCGATCAGCACCCCTACATGGGGCAGGCCAACTCCAAGGAATGGCTGGAGGGGCTGACGTATATCCGCCGCCTGAACGCCGAATACATCGTGCCGGGCCACGGCCCGGTATGCGGCCGGGAGGCCACCGAGCGCATGTCGGAATACATCCGTCACATGCGGTCTCGCGTGCGCTCCCTCTACCGGGCGGGAAAGAGCAAGCAGGAGACGGCCAACCTGCTCGTCGGCGACCTGATCACCTGGTTCCCTATCCCGCGTGAGCGCAGATCCCGGATCGAATCCCAGATCAAGTCGGGCATCGGCCGGGTGTGGACAGAGATGCACCGAGAGGGGCTGCAGGAGAATTGAACTCGATCCCATCCGGGCGGGTCCGCCGCCGGGGACGCAGGAGACCGCCCTTTTCACGAGCGCCAGACCGGTTCTCGCCGAAGTCACCGTATCCCATCGCGGAGGTGGCGTGATCCATGGTACAGGTAATTGAGACCGGCAAACTGACCCCCGCGGATGAGCTGCGCGAGCTGTTGGATCGCGTGGAGCGTCGTGTGGCGAACGTGAGCAGCGCCAGCACCGACGAGGTATTCGAGCTGCTGGAGTGGCTCGACCGGATTGTGACCCTCATAGAGGACCTGGAAGCGGACGGCATGGACCTACGCCCCGAGCGCACACGCCTGGAGAGCGTCGAGGGAATGGTCCGAAGCAAGGCGGGCATCATCGTCCGCAAGGTGAAGCTGGGGCTGGCCAAGCGACGCGAGGAAGTGCGCCCCGACGAGTCCCACTGGTGGTGGTGGCTGGACCAATACGTGCTGGAGCGCACCCGGGCGCGCATCCGGCGGATCGCGATCACCGTAAGCGTCGTGGTGATCCTGGGAGCGGCCGCCTATCTGATCCTGACCCGCCTGTTCCCGACGGATCCCCGGGTGGAAAAGGCGCATGAGCTGCAGCTCGCCGCGGAGCGCATGGTCATGGACGGGCAATGGGCGGAAGCCGAGCAGCAGTTCCTACAGGCGCTGGAATACACGCCCGACGATCTCATGCTCTGGACGTGGCTCGGCGTGGTGCGTGAAGAGCAGGGGAACCAGGCCGGCGCAGAGGAGGCCTTCGCGAGGGCGCGACAGCTCGCCGACTCCGAGGTGGAATTCCTCCTGGCGCGCGGGCAGATATACTCCCAGGTCAGGGAGGGGGAGAAGGCGGAGGCCGATGCGAAGAAGGCCATCGAGCTGGAGCCGGATTCGGCGCGGGCGCATTTCGTGCTCGCCAGCGCGTACGAGGTCCTGGGGAAGAATTACGAGGCGATCCAGGAGTTCCAAAAGGCGGCCGATCTGGCAGCGGACAAGGATCCGCAACTGGTGGTGTTGGCCCGCATGCGCATGGGCATGCTCATGCAATTGCCCAGCGCCCCCTTCGGCACGGAGACGGTGACGGCCACCGTTCCCGCCCCGTAGCCCGCGTGAACCCGAACACCCAGGCGCCAGCCTCGGGCTGGCGCTTTTTTGTGAGGCAGGCGAAAACAGGTGGCTTCCCTCCTCGGTGTTGGTGAGGGGCAGGGGCGAT
>JAADGJ010000070.1:12706-33240 GCA_013152435.1 Chloroflexota bacterium
GAGGGAGACCACCTGAAAACACATCGTTTCATGGAATGCGTACTTTTATGGTACAATGCTGCGCCTGCGCGGGGCTCTACAGCCACGGCACAACCGGACAGATCGACATCGCGGAGGAAGAGTCATGAGCGAGCCAACCGATCAGAAATTCTACACCGTCCAGGTGGCCGGAGTCACCCGCCATCTCCCTTTGTTCGAGGTGGCGCCGGGCGTCTCCATCGCCATCTTTAACATGCTGGGTGACACGGAGGTGGTCGAGGCCGCCGCGACAGAGCTGGCCAAGCGGCTGCCCCAGGATGCGGACACGCTGTTGACGCCCGAGGTCAAGTCGATCCCGCTGGCCCACGCCCTCTCGGTTCGCATGGGCATCCCGTATGTGGTGGCGCGCAAGATCCGCAAGCCGTACATGGTGAACTCTTTGAGCGTGGAAGTCGTTTCGATTACGACGGGAAAGCCGCAGACGCTGTGGCTGGATGGGAAGGATCGCTCCCTGATCGAGGGCAAGAAAGTGATCCTGGTGGATGATGTGGTGAGCACGGGGAGCACCCTGGAGGGGATGCGCAAGCTGGTCGCCGAGGCCGGCGGCACCGTGGTGGCCGAGGCAGCCGTCTTCACCGAGGGCGATGAGGACGCCTGGCCGAACGTGATCGCGCTGGGACATCTGCCGGTCTTCAAAGAGGGCTGAGCGACCCAAGGAATTCAATCCCATAAGCCGACGGCGGGACAGGCCCCGGGCGAGGACCTCCCTGCGAGGTGGGGATCGCGGCGCATTCCCATCCCCAGCGGCCTGGACATGGCCGTTTGGTCCATTGCCAGGGGGCGATTCCTGCCGTATCGTATCCTTTGCAAGCGCTTCAGTCGCCTGCCTACGGACGTGAAGAAGGGAAAGTGATGTTTGAGCAGGTAGAACGAATCGAAGAGCGATATGAGGAGCTATCGCGACTGATGGCGGATCCGGAGGTCGTCACGGATCACGCGCGGGTCGCTCGTCTGGCGCAGGAGCAGGCGGAGATCGAGGAGACGGTCAAGACCTATCGACACTGGAAGTCGCTGAACGAGCAGATCGAAGAGGCGCGCCAGATGCTGGAGGACGAGACGGACGCGGAGATGGTGAAGTTCCTCAAGGATGAGATCCACCGCCTGGAGAAAGAACGAGAGGAGACGGAGAAACGCCTGCGCATGCTGCTCTTGCCGCGCGATCCCAACGACGAGAAGGACGTCATCATGGAGATCCGGGCGGGCGCCGGAGGCGACGAGGCCGGGCTCTTTGCCGCGGACCTGTTCCGCATGTACACGCGCTACGCGGAGAAGCAGGGGTGGAAGACCCAGGTGCTGAGCGCCAACGAGACGGGCATCGGCGGCTTCAAGGAGATCATCTTCGAGGTGAAGGGCAAGGGCGCCTACAGCCGCCTGAAGTACGAGAGCGGCGTGCACCGGGTGCAGCGAGTCCCCGCCACGGAGGCCAGCGGCCGCATTCACACGTCCACAGCCACGGTGGCCGTGCTGCCGGAGATGGACGAGGTGGAGGTCAAGATCGATCCCAAGGATCTCCGCATCGACGTGTACCGCTCCACGGGGCATGGCGGCCAGAGCGTGAACACCACGGACTCGGCGGTACGCATCACCCACCTGCCCACCGGCATCGTCGTCACCTGCCAGGACGAGCGCTCGCAGCTCCAAAACCGCATGCGGGCCATGGCGATCCTACGCGCCCGGCTGTACGACCTGGAGCGACAAAAGCAGATGGACCAGGTCACGACGGCGCGCCGCCTGCAGGTCGGCTCAGGCGATCGTAGTGAGAAGATACGTACCTACAACTTCCCCCAGAATCGGGTCACAGACCATCGGATCGGGCTGACATCCTATCGATTGGAAGAAATCCTGGATGGGGAGATCGATGAGTTCATCGAGGCGCTGGCAGCCGCCGATCAGGCGGAGCGCCTCCAAGCCACTCATGAGGTGTAACTCCCTGAAAGCGAGGAACACGAGTTGGAGGAAACGGAGAAGATGCAGGTCAATGCACGACCCGCCCTGTCCCGAAGGTGGGACGGCCGAGATGATCGGGAGCATGGAACCGAGGCACAGTATGTAGTACCATTAGGTGTTGTGAAGTGGCGATTGGCGAGGGAGACGACGGTAGGCCGGGCGTTGACGGCAGCACAGCAGCGCTTGAAGGAGGCAGGCTGCGAGACCGCCCGGCTGGACGCGGAGGTGCTGCTGGCCCATACGCTGGGCGTCAGCCGCACCTGGTTGTACGCACATCCCGAGCGCAAGCTCTTACCGGAGGAGATCGCGACCTTCGAGTCCCTGGTCGTGCGCAGGGCACAGCACGAGCCCGTGGCCTATCTGGTCGGACGCAAGTCCTTCTACGGGCTGGACTTCATCGTAGACCGAAGGGTGCTGATCCCGCGGCCGGAGACCGAGGTCCTGGTGGAGCAAGCCATTGAGGCGTTGAGCTGGTTCGACGCCCGCAACGGGGATGCCAACGTCGAGCGCAGGTTGCGGGTGGCAGACGTGGGCACGGGCTGCGGCGCCATCGCCGTCACGCTGGCGGTTCAGTGCCCCAAGGTGCACGTGTACGCGATCGACATCTCCCAGGATGCGCTGGACGTGGCCGCACAGAACGTGTGGCGGTACGGCGTAAGTGAACAGGTGACGCTCCTGCAGGGGGACCTGCTGGCCCCGCTCTCGGAGCCAGTGGAGCTCATCATCGCCAATCTGCCCTACGTGCCGGAGACGGATTGGACCACGCTGGCGCCCGATATCAGACAGTACGAGCCCCGCCTGGCGCTGGACGGCGGCCCCGACGGGCTGACGGTCATCGATCGCCTGCTGGCCCAGGCGCCCTCCTGGTTGCTGCCACAGGGAGTGATCCTGCTGGAGATCGGCCACGACCAGGGGGAGGCGGTGCGCCGCATGGCGCTGCACCACTTCCCATGGGCTCGCGTGGATGTGATTCGGGACTATGCCGATCTGGACCGCATCGTCCGTATCGTCACGTGAGGGTTACGAACCGGCGTGCACGCCCGCTCACGGAAGGGCCGTGCGGTGAACTGGAAGATCCTGGCCGTTGACCTGGATGGGACCCTGATGGCTGAGGACGGCCACATCAGTCCGACGGTGATCCAGAGCCTCCATCAGGCCCGGGAACGGGGCGTCCACGTCATCCTGGCCACCGGCCGGGCGGAGGCGCCCTCATTACGCTATGCTCATCACCTGGGGCTGAGCGATCCCGTCATCTGCTACCAGGGCGGGATGATCTGCCTCCCCGGGTCGGGCGAGGTGCTCTACGAGCGGACGATGCCCATCGAGCTGGCCGCCCAGGTGGCCCGATGGGGACGGGCGCACCAGCGCCACCTGCTGCTATTCGCAGACGGACAGATGTGGATCGAGGAGCGACATCACCCGGACGCCATGTACGATCGCTGGATCGGGCTTCCGGCGCGAGAGGTCCCTTCGCTGGCGGAATGGCTGAACTCCGGCCGGATCCGCCGGGTGCTCAAGTTCATCGATTTCCTGCCGGAAGACGAGCGCTCCTCACAACAGCCGGAGATGGCGTGGCGTGCCGGCTTCGGCGGACAGGCCCAGATCGTCCGCTCCGACCCTAAGTTCGTGGAGATCACCGCCCCCGGGGTTACCAAGGGGGAGGCTCTGGCCTGGCTGGCCAGGACGTGGGAAATCCCTAGAGAGCAAGTGATCGCCGTAGGAGATGCGGAGAACGACCTGGCGATGATCGAGTGGGCCGGCCTGGGGATCGCGATGGGGCAGGCGAACGCGCGCGTCCAGACCGCTGCGGACTGGGTGGCCCCTCCCATCGACGAGGACGGCGTGGCTGCCGTGATCGCACGATTCATTCTCGACGGAGTACTCCATGGCTGAGATCGTTTTGGCATCGGATTCCGAGGCGCTGGATGAGGCCTTGGATCGTGCGGCACAGGTTCTGCGTACCAACGGACTCGTAGCTTTTCCGACGGACACGGTGTACGGCGTGGCCGCTCACGCCTTCTCCCCCCGGGCGGTCGAGCGCATCTATCAAGCCAAAGGGCGGCCGACCGATCGGCCGATCCCGCTGCTGCTAGCCGATCCCGAGGATATGGAGCTCGTCGCCCGGGAGATCCCTCAGATGGCCTGGGACCTGGCGGAGCTCTTCTGGCCGGGGCCGCTCACCCTGGTCCTGCCGGCACATCCTCGCGTGCCCAAGCCGGTGATCGCCGGCGGGGATTCCGTAGCGGTGCGCATCCCCGACCACCTGATCCCCCAGGGGCTGGCGCGACTCCTCCACGCCCCCCTGGCGACCACCAGCGCCAACCGCTCCGGCGAGCCCGACGCGGTCACCGCCCAGGAGGTGGACGAGCAGATCGGGCCCAACATCGATCTCATCCTTGACGGCGGCCCGTGTCCCGGGGGAGTTCCTTCCACCGTCCTGGATCTCACGACCGACCCGCCCCGCCTGCTGCGCCCGGGGCCGATCACCCGGACCATGCTGGCCGAGGTGCTTTCCTACCTCCACCCCGTGGAGTAGCCGGGGGAAGCTGCGCCAAGCCCCCCTCCGCTCCTCCCCTCAAGGAGCACAGAAGGCAGGGCGATTTCCATATTCGCCCCCTCTTGAAAGCTTTGAAAACGGACGTTATAGGGGCGCCCCTCGTGGGCGCCCGAGGACAGCTACAAGGGCTGCGCCCCTCAAAGCCCCCCGCCGTATTTCCACCGAAAGGGGATACGCCGCCCGCCCCCACACTGATTGGCGTCGGCCTCGCGACATGCTATAATTCCACCGCATGGATCTCAATGGGGAGGGTCTGCGCATGCGTGTCGCGGTGGCATCGGATCACGCCGGGCTGGATCTTAAGAAGGAGATCATCGCCTTTCTGCGCATGGAAGGATTCGACGTGGAGGATCTGGGACCCCATACGGACGACTCGGTGGACTATCCAGACTACGCCCATAAAGTCGTGCAACGGCTTCAGGCGGGAGAGTGCACGTTCGGCATCCTGATCGGCGGCACCGGCATCGGCATGAGCATCGCCGCCAACCGATACCCGGGCATCCGGGCGGCCGTCTGCACCGACGCCTACATGGCCCGGATCAGCCGCGAGCACAACGACGCCAACATCCTCTGCCTGGGCGCCCATGTGGTCGGCACGGGGCGGGCGCTGGACATCGTGCACACGTGGATCCGAGCCTCGTTCGACGGCGGCCGACATGCCCGCCGGGTGGCCAAGCTCGAGCCAAGGCCCGAATGGCAGATGGATTGAACGCGGCCAGCGGACCGCCCGACAGGCCGATGCTGATCGGAGTGGATGCCAGCCGGACGCTGCGCGCGCAACGCACCGGCACCGAGCGGTACTCCCTGGAGCTGATCCGCCACATGCTGGCCCTGGACCAGCGGCACCAGTGGCGTTTATACGGCCCATCGCCGCCCCCGCCGGGGCTCATCGAAACCCACGAGCGGGTGAGCTGGCGCGTGATCCCCATGCCACGCCTGTGGACCCACCTGGGGCTGAGCTGGGAGATGCTCACCCGGCCGCCGGATGTCCTGTTCGTGCCTGCACACGTGCTTCCCCTCTGGAGGCCACGCCGCACCGTCGTCACGGTACACGACCTGGGCTACCGCCACCACCCCGAAGCCCACCCATGGCGTCAGCGGCTCTACCTGGAATGGTCCACGCGCTGGAACGCGCGCGCGGCCACCATGATCCTGGCCGACTCCCAGGCAACACGAGACGACCTGGTGTCCACCTACCACGTAAGCCCCGACAAGGTGATCGTGGCCTATCCCGGCCGAGACGAGTCACTGCGACAGGTGCGAGACCCTGAGGCGCTGGCGGCGACGAGGGCGCGCTACAACATCGGCCCACACTACATCCTCTATGTGGGAACCCTCCAGCCACGCAAGAACCTGGTTCGGCTCATCCGGGCGTTCGCCCGGGTGATCACGCAGGACGAGGCCATACCCGCAGACCTGGAACTGGTGATAGCCGGCCGGCCGGGCTGGCTCTCCGCCCCCATCCTGGCCGAACCCCGGCGGCTGGGGATCGAGCAGCGGGTGCGCTTTCCCGGCTATGTCGCCGACGAGGACCTGGCCGCCCTGATCTCCGGCGCCCAGATCTTCGCCTACCCCTCCCTATACGAAGGGTTCGGCTTCCCAGTGTTGGAGGCGCAGGCATGCGGCGTACCGGTCCTCACCTCCACCGTCTCCTCGTTGCCGGAGGTAGCCGGCGACGCGGCCTGGCTCGTGGATCCCGAGGACGAGGAGGCCATCGCGGCAGGACTGCGCAGGCTTCTGTCCGATCCCGACCTGCGTCAGGACCTGATCCGGCGCGGACGCGATAACGTGCGACGCTTCTCCTGGGAACGGACGGCGCGTCAGGTGCTGGACCTCCTGGAGCGCGTGGGGAGGACGCCATGACGCCATCCCTCCAGCGGATCCTGGCGGTGAAGCTGGCCGACATGGGAGACGTGCTGCTCTGCACGCCCGCCCTGCGAGCGCTGCGGGCGGCTTATCCACATGCCCGGCTGGATGTGCTGGTCACCCCCCACACCGCCCCGCTGATCGCCCGCCTGGAGCTATCCGATCGGATCATCCCCTTCCCCAAGCACGATTACGACGATCCTCGCTCGCTCTGGCGCCCCGACCGATGGCGGCAGCTCATAGGACTATACGCAACGCTGCGATCGGCCGGCTACGATGCGGTGGCGCTGTTCCACCATCTCAGCACCGGCTATGGCGCGCTGAAATGGCGAATGTTGGCCATAGCGACTGGGGCGCCGTGGATCGCTGGATTGGACAACGGCCGGGGGCACGGCTGGCTCACACGCCCCGTGCCCGACCAGGGGTTCGGCAAACGGCACGAGGTGGAATACGCCCTGGCGATCGCTCAGGCCCTGGGAGCGGACATAGAGGACGATTCCCTGACCGTGCCCCGGCGCCCGGATGAGGACGAGCGAGCGACCGGACTCCTGGGGGACGATCGGCTCCCGTACATCGTGATCCACGCGGGATCGGGCGGCTACAGCCGGGCCCGCCGCTGGGCGCCGGAGCGGTTCGCAGCCGTGGCGGATGCCCTGATCGACCAATTGGGAGCGCACGTCATCCTGGTGGGCACGGAGGCGGATGACGGCCTGGCTGTAGCGCGGGCCATGCGCCGGACGGCGCTCAACCTGCAGGGGCGAACCGATCTACCCGACCTGATCGCCGTGCTGCGGCGCAGCCGCCTGTTCATCGGGGCGGACTCGGGCGTGATGCACCTGGCGGCCGCCGTGGGCGTCCCCGTCGTCGCCATCTTCGGCCCGTCCAATCACCGGGCATGGGCACCATGGGCGCCGCCGGAGCGGATACGGATCGTGCGAACCGGCATCCCGTGCAGCCCTTGTTCGTACATCGGGACGCAGGTGGGAGCACGCGATGGATGCCCGCAGCGCACCTGCATGGCCGGGATAACGCCGGAGATGGTGATCGAGGCCGCGCTGGAGCTATGGAGCGAGCACGGAGGAAAGCCCACGGGATGAGCGAGTGGCGTGTGTTGGGCGTCCGGGTGGATCCGCTGACGATGGAAGAGGCGCTGGAGCGCCTGGGACAGTTCGTGGCCCAGGGCACCCCGCATCACGTCGTCACCGTGAACCCAGAGTACGTGATGACCTCCCGTCGCCATCCCGAGTTCCGCGCCACCCTGGAGGCAGCCGACCTCTGCCTGGCCGATGGCATCGGGCTGCTCTGGGCGGGACGGATCCTGGGACGCCCCCTGCCGGAGCGAGTGGCCGGCTCCGATCTGCTGCCCCGGATCGCCGAGCGAGCGGCCCAGGAGGGCTGGCGCCTCTTCTTCCTGGGCGCGCAGCCGGGCGTCGCCCGGCGAGCCGCCGATATCCTGCAGGCTCGCCACCCCGCACTTCGCATCGCGGACACATATCCCGGATCGCCCGCCGACGACGAGGCCCCTGAGATCGTGCGACGTGTGCGGGCGGCGGAGCCGGACATGCTATTCGTGGCCTACGGCGCGCCCGAGCAGGACCTGTGGATCGCCCGCCACCGGGACGCGCTGGCGGTCCCCGTGATGATGGGGGTTGGTGGGGCGTTCGATTTCATCGCCGGCGTGGTCAAACGGGCGCCGCCCCGGATGCGGCAGATGGGGCTGGAGTGGCTCTACCGGCTGACCCGGCAGCCGTGGCGGTGGCGGCGCATGCTGGCCCTACCCCACTTCGCCATCCGGGTGATGGCGGAGCGTATCCTGGGAGAGAGAGCATGGTGACAGAGACGACGACCCTCGTCAGACGACTGGCCGGACACCGGGTTGTGGTCATCGGCGACCTGATCCTGGATGAGTACCTGGTCGGGCGGGCCACGCGGCTGAGCCGGGAGGCGCCCGTCCCCGTGCTGGAGTATATGCGCAGCTTCACCGTGCTGGGGGGCGCCGCCAATCCGGCGCACAACGTAGCAGCCCTGGGGGGACAGGCGGCCGTGGTCGGCCTGGTGGGGGACGACGCCGACGCCCGCCGGCTGATGGATCAGATGACAGCGGCCGGGCTGGACACCAGCGGCGTCGTGGTGAGCCCGGGACGATGCACCACGGTGAAGACCCGGATCGTGGCGGAGGGATCCCTGATCTTCGCCCAACACCTGGCGCGCATCGATCGGGTGCGGCGGGAGCCGGTGACCGGCGAGGCATTGGAGCAGCTACAGACGCACATCCGACGTCTGGCCGCCGAGGCGGACGCGCTGCTCATCTCAGACTATCGATCGGGTGTGGTGGTCCCCGCGCTGGTGGAGACGGCAAGGGATGCCGCCCGTGAACATGGGCTCCTGTTGGCAGTGGACTCCCAGGGCCGGCTGGACGCCTTTCCCGGGTTCGACCTGGTCAAATGCAACCGGGCCGAGGCGGAGGCGCAATGGGGCCGCCCGCTGGCAGGAGACCGGGACCTTGAGCGGGCGGCGACGGAGCTGCGATCCCGACTGAGGGCGGGCGCCCTGGTGATCACCCGAGGACCCGAGGGCATGACCATCGCCGCCCACGACCGGCCTGTGCTCCACCTCCCGGCGGCGAATCGATCGGAGGTGTTCGACGTCACCGGGGCAGGCGACACGGTGATCGCCGTGATGACGCTGGCGCTGGCGGCGGGGCTGGAGACGCCGGTCGCGGCGCGCCTGGCCAACGCGGCGGCCGGGCTCGTGGTGCGTCGGCTGGGAAACGTCACCGTCTCCCCGGAGGAGCTGGCCGACGTTTTGCAGGCGATGGATGGCGGATGAACGGGGTTGGGCCGCAAGGGCTATTTGCCAACCCAAGCGAGTTGTGGTATTTTAGAGGTGCGATACCCTGCGGTGTCCGTGATGCCAAGCAGCCGTTTTGAGCCAACACCAAAACTTAGGGAGCCGTTTGCCAGAGGGGGAATGTGATAGCCCGTTGTGGCAAGACAGGAACCCTCGGTAGGCACCCACCTGCGAAAGCAGGTTCAAAACACGTTGGCACACGGCACGGCGGGGATCTTGCGAGCAAGAGGCTGCCGGTGTAAGTCGGCGGCCTTTTGTTTTCCGGGGGAAGCCCCGGCCACCATATGGGAAGCAGGGAGGGGAGACGGAACCATGAAGGTATTCATCGCAGGGATCATGCAGGGCTCCAATCCAGGGCTGGAACTCCACCCGCAAGACTATCGAAGCCGGATCGCCCGGGTGATCCAGGAGGCACATCCACAGGCGGAGATCATAGATCCCTGGGCGCTGCATCCTGATTCCGTGAACTATCCGCCGGATCGGGCCAAGCAGACGCTGCTGGAGATGACCCGCGCGGCGGGCGAATCGGACGTCGTCGTGGCGTACGTCCCGCAGGCCAGCATGGGGACCGCGATGGAGATGTACGAGGCCTACCGACGCGGCCGGGTCATCATCTCCATCTCGCCATTAGAGGAGAACTGGGTGGTGCAGCACCTCTCCGACGTCGTCCTGCCGGACCTGGACGCGTTCGAGGCGTGGGTGCGATCCGGTGGGCTGAGACGGCGGATCAAGAGCGAAACGACGGGGTGACGCCTCCCCCTCCCCACCAGACGGCACGGTCGTGAATAGCACCATAGCGGCGGCGGGATCTCCCGCCGCTTTCGCTTTTCCGGCGGATTCTGTTTTTCAGAGTGTAACGGCGTTTGACATCCGTTCCACACTAGGCTACAATCTCTTAGAGCACACGCATGACATATCCTCTAACGTATACCTCCCGACGAAGATGTCCTCCTGCGGTCAACGTTGACCTCCCATGACGTTCTAGGCGAGCACACAGCTTGCGACGGTGACGCTGCGCCCCAAGGGCACCACCCGGCGGAGCCATTTCGCGTGGAATCGAACGGGAAAGCGCGCGGCCATACCATGCAAGCCACCGCCCTCTCCGCCCCATACCCGCCGCCGCGACGAGATCGCGACGCGAGGCGGCCGGGCGGAGATCACCATCTTACACACGCACGAGGAGGAGAGAACCGTGGGCCATCCCCATCCCGGGCTCGTCCCGGCCGTTGAACAGCGCTTGCTTGACGAGATCTCCATCGAGGAGCCGTGGGCGCTCATCGAGCGGTTCTCCACGCTCGTCCGGGAATCGGGCAGCGAGGACGAGCGCACCGCGGCCCAATACATCGCCGATCGCCTGCAAGCGCTCGGCGTGCCTCACACGGTGTACCAGCCCGAGCTGTACCTCAGCGTCCCGCGCTCGGCCAGCGTCACCATCGAAGGCGGATCGCGCACCATCCAGGCCAAGGCCCCCAGCTTCTCCGCCAACACGGGCCCCAAGGGGCTTACCGGCGAACTCGTCTACGTCCCCCCTGCGGAGACCCGCTTCTTCGACGAGATCTTCGATCCCACGGGGATCCCGGACGTGGACGTGCGCGGCAAAATCGTGCTGGCGGAGGGGTTCGGCGGCCCCGGCCCCGCTTACGACTTCGAGCAGCGGGGCGCCATCGGCCAGATCTACATCAACCCGGGCGAGCGCATCCACTGGGGCATCTGCACGACCATCTGGGGCACGCCCGATCTGGACACGCTGCCCCGCAAGCCCAAGACCCCCGTCGTGGCCATCAACCACCCGGACGGGGAGGCGCTGAAGGCCGCACTGGCCCAGGGCCCTGTGCACGTCACCATCCACACCGACCTGGCGGAAGGGTGGATGACCTGCCCCCTGGTCGTGGCCGAGATCCCGGGGACGGAGGAGCCGGAGAAGTTCCTCCTGGTGCACGGGCACCTCGACTCCTGGGACGTGGGCATCGGCGACAACGCCGTAGGGGATGCGACGCTCCTGGAGCTGGCCCGGATCTTCTGGAAACATCGGGACCTGCTCAAGCGCAGCATCCGGATCGCCTGGTGGCCGGGGCACTCCACGGGCCGCTACGCGGGCTCCACCTGGTATGCGGACACCTTCGCCATCGACCTGGCGGAGAATTGCATCGCCCAGGTGAACATCGACAGCCCGGGCTGCCGCTGGGCCACGGAATACTACGACATCTCGTGGATGGCGGAGGCGGAACCGTTCTGCCAGCAGGCTATCCGGGACGCCACGGGAAAGGAGGCCGAGGGAGGACGCCCCTACCAGGCCGGAGACTACTCCTTCAACAACATCGGCATCACCTCCTTCTTCATGCTCCTGTCCTCCATGCCCAAAGAGCTGATCGAGGAGAAGGGCTACTACCCGGTCGGCGGGTGCGGCGGGAACATCGGCTGGCACACCGAGGACGACACCCTGGAGCTGGCCGATCGGGACAACCTGCTGCGGGACCTGCGCGTGTATGTGACCGCCATCAGCCGGGTGGCCAACGCCCGGCTGTACCCCTTCAATTTCGTGCATCTGGCGGACGAGTTCCTGGGCACGCTCGCCCGATACCAGGAGGCGGGCCGGGGGCGATTCGACCTCTCGCCCGTCATCGAGGAGGCCCAGGCGCTGCGAGAGGAGCTGGTCCGCTTCCACGCCCAGGCGGCCGAGGCCGACGATCCCCGCCCCTACAACGAGGCCATGCTGCGGCTGGCCCGGGTGTTGGTGCCCATCAACTACACCCGCCACGGCCGCTTCCGCACCGAGCCGGCCGTCTCCGTCCCGCCGCTGCCCGATCTGGCGCCGATCATGGATCTGGGGACGATGGACCCCGACAGCGACATGGCCCGCTTCACCCAGGCGCACCTGGTGCGCGGGCGCAACCGGGTCATCTGGGCGCTGCGAGAGGCACGAGCGATCGCGGCCCGAGCATGCTCTTAACCGAAGATCATCACAAGCCGAGGGGAACATGACCGATCCAGGCGATCTCCTGCACCTGATGCGGGGCATTGTGAACGTGCGACGATTCCGGCCGGACCCGCTCCCCGAGGGGTTGTTGGAGGAGCTGCTGACGGCCTTCGCCCAGGCGCCCTCCATGGCCAACACGCAGAGCTGGGAGGTCATCCACGTCACAGACCCGGCGGTGAAGTCCGCCCTGGTCCAGACGACCCTGGACCCGATCCTGACGCCCGGCTCCAACGGGGCGCAGGGATGGCTGGCGGACGCGCCGCTGATCCTGGCGCCGGTGATGGAGGGAAAGCGAGCCCGGGCCCGCTTCGGACCTCGCGGCGCCGTCTTCGGCCAGCAGGACGTGGCGATGGCGGTGCAGAACCTGCGGCTGGCCGCGTGGGCGCACGGGGTGGCCAGCGCCTGGGTGCGAGAAGTGGACGATGAAGCGCTGCGCGCCGTCTTGGGGCTGCCGTGGTACGTGGAGCCGGCCGGACTGTTGGCCCTGGGCTATCCGGCCGACGACGCCATCCTGGAGACCCCGCCCAAGCTGAGCCCGGAGGAGTTCCTGCACCGAGAGCGTTGGGCCGACGCTCCCGCCGACGCCCCGGAGCGCCCGGCCCAGCCGATGGAGCATCCCCCGACCGGGCCCGATCTCTCCGACGATCTGGCCCTCGTCATGGACATCCTGGCCCGCCGACGCAGCATTCGGGCCTTTAGCGATCGGCCGCTGCCGGACGACTGGATGGTCCCCCTGCTGCGCGCCGCCACCCTGGCCCCCACCAGCGGCAACATGCAGGCCTGGGAATTCGTCGTGGTGGAGGACCCGGACGTCCGGGAGCAGCTGGTCGCCGCCACGTTCAGCGGCTACCACGCCGGCCCCGGCAACCCGCAGCGATGGATCTCCCGCGCGCCGGGGCTCATCGCTCTGTGCGTGGACACCAAGCGGACCGGCGCTCGCTACGGCCAGGAGGGCAAACGATACTGGGCGCTGGTCGACGTCGCCATCGCAGCCGAGAACATGGTGATCGCCGCCACGGCGATGGGGCTGGGGACCTGCCTGGTGGGCGGGCTCCGCCCGGACGAGGTCGTCCGGGCCCTGGGGCTACCCGATCACGTCCGCCCCTTCGCCCTGTTGGCCGTGGGGTACCCGGCGGAGAACCCGCCCCCACGCCCCCGGCTGCCGATCGTCGACATCACTCACCGAGACCGTTACGACCGTCCGTACTTCACAGAGGAGGTGTGATGATGCGCATCGTCTACGTGGTGCCGGGCCCCATGGGAAGCTCGCCCGAGGGCAAGGCCGAGCTGGAGCGACGGGGCAGGCTCCTGCAGGAGTTCGCCGCGCCCGGCACCCAGGTGGACATCGTGGACGTGCCCCAGGGGCCAGCCTCCATCGAGTCCATGTATGAGGAGTACATCAGCATCCCGGCGACCGTGGAGCTGATGCTGGAGATGGAGGCCCAGGGCTACGACGCGGCCATCCTGGGCTGCTTCGGCGACCCGGGGCTGGACGCCATGCGGGAGATGCTGACCATGCCCGTGGTCGGCCCGGGCGAGGCGTCGTTCCTGACGGCCGCCATGTTGGGGCACCAGTTCTCCGTCATCACCATCATGCAGAGCGTGGTGGCGCCCACGCGATGGCAGGTGCGCAAGGCCGGCGTGGGGGAGAAGCTGGCCTCGGTGCGGGCCATCGATGTGCCCGTCCTGGAGCTGGCACGCGACCGCCAAGCCACGCTGGAGAAGATGATCGCCGAGGGCCGCAGAGCCATGGAGGAGGACGACGCCGACGTGCTGGTGCTGGGATGCATGACCATGGGCTTCCTCATGGTGGCGGAGGACCTGTCCGACGCCCTGGGGATCCCGGTCGTGAACCCCTCCCGCACCAGCCTGAAGGTGGCGGAGATGCTGGTCGGCGCACGGCTGACCCACTCCAAGCGAGCGTACATGACGCCGCCCAAGCTGGCGGCGGGGAAGGCGAAGGGAAGCAAAGGGCTTCTCGTCACCAAAGGGAAATAACCGGCCGGGGGACGCAGGGCCTCCCTATCCCCGATCGGGGCATACGACGCAGCGCGCGAGGCGATATCCGAGCCCGCGTTCCCCGACGAAGCACCGAGCGTGTCCGGAGCATATCCATCCCCCCAGGCTGGCCGAGTCGTCCGGCGCCTCATCCCGCTTCCCGGACAGGCTGCGACGAAAGGAGGTGGTGTCCAAAGGCGCATCGTTGGCTTATCGTTCCGTAGACGCGCACGACGAACGATCCACACGACTACAAGCGTAGGAGGTACGTAATGAGCTTCAGAAGGCTACTCTGGACTTCCCTGATCCTGATCTCCCTGGTTCTCTCCGCCTGTGCGCAGGCGACGCCTACACAGCCCGCCGCGCCCGCAGAGGAGAAGCCCGCCGCACCTGCGGAGGAGCAGCCGGCCGCGCCCGCGGAGGACACGGCCGCTCGCCGCATTCGGCAGCTCGTGGTGCTGAGCAACACCCAGGGCGCGGACCCGCAGGAGTTCGAGGCGACGCGCCTGGTGGTCGAGACGCTGAAGCAGCTGGGGTTGGACGTGGTGCAGCGCGCCATCCCCTGGGAGCAGCAGGCCGATCTCGTCTGGTACAATCGCGAGAGCTGGGACATGACGGGCTGGCGCATGGTGGGCCGGCCGGAGCGCATGGACCCGGACGAGTTCATCTACAACCTGTTCCACTCCTCCACAGCGCCCTCGGGATACAACTTCGTCGGCTACATCAACCCCGAGTACGATCAGGTGGCGGAAGCCCAGCGCTCTGAGGTGGATCGTGAGAAGCGCCGAGAGCTGGTCTACAAAGCCCAGGAGATCATCGCCAACGACCAGCCTTACGTCTTCTGGATCTACCCGCTGGTCAGCTACGTGTACAACAACGAGGTATGGGAGCCCGACTCCATCGTCGACGCCGCCGGCATCGGGATCAAGAACTTCTGGACCTTCGTCAACGCCACGCCCAAGGGCGACCAGAAGGACATGATCCTCAACAGCGCCGACGTGGTGCAGGCCGTCAATCCTCTTTACATCAGCGGAGCCGTGGACTCCTGGATCACCGAGCTGGTGTGGGACCGGCTCATGCGCATCGGGCCCGACGGTCTGCCCCAGCCGTGGGCGGCCGAGAAGGTGGAGTGGATCGACAACACCACCGTGGACGTCACCCTGCGCCAGGGGATGAAGTGGCACGACGGCGAGCCGGTGACCGTGGATGACGTGGTCTTCTCCTTCCAGGCGCCGATGATGGGGGACGAGGCCCCCATGTACAAGCCGTTCGTGGCCAAGATCCAGGACATCGAGGTGATCGGCGATAACGTGGTCCGCTTCAAGCTGAAGGAGCCCTACGCCGCGTTCGAGACCGCTTCGCTGGCCAAGATCAACCTGATCCCCAAACACATCTGGGAGCCGGTGTTGAAGGACCTGATGGAGAAGCCGGAGAACGCGGAGTCCTACCAGGAGGAGATCCCCATCGGATCCGGCCCCTTCAAGTTCGTCCACTGGAAGCCGGCCGAGGAGGTGATCCTGGAGGCCAATCCGGACCACTTCAACGCGCCCAAGATGAATCGCTGGATCCTGCGGGTCATCCCCAACGTGGAGGCGACCCTGGGCATGCTGAAGACCGGCGAGATCAACTTCCTGTCGGACTACACCGGCGACCTGGAGCTGTTGAAGAGCCAGGTGGACAAGCAGGACAACCTGACCATGGTCTCCACCGTCGAGGTGGGCTTCCGCTTCCTGGCCTTCAACCTGCGCCGGCCGCCCTTCAATGACGCAGCGTTCCGGCGGGCGGTGGCCACCGCCATCCCCAAGCAGGTGATCCTCCAGTCGGTCTACAAGGGGTTCGGCGTGATCGCGGACTCGCACGTCTCGTCGGCGCTGGAATACTGGCACAACCCCAACTTGCCCAAGTTCGGCGAAGGAGATATCCAGAAGGCCAAGCAGATCCTGGCCGACGCCGGGTATGCATGGGATGACGAAGGACGCCTTCTGTATCCGGAAGGACAGGTGGAGACGCTGGCAGGCGAATAGGCCGCATTCGCCCCGGTCCCATAATGCCCGCATCACAGTAGGGGCGGGTCTGAGACCCGCCCCTACAATCCTACAATCCAAGCCAACCAGGCAACAAATGGCGGGAAAAAGTGCTTCTCCAGGGCTGCAGGACTTGATGCCAACGGGACAGGATAATTCCGCCCTTGCTTCCGAAATCGCGTATGCAGGAGAGGAGGGACGATGCAACAAGGACGCTGGCGTTACCTGGTCGGGCGTCTGCTGCAAAGCGTCCTGGTCTTGTGGGTGGTGGTGACCATACTGTTCCTGATCTTTCGGCTGGCGCCGGGGAACCCATTGGTGGCCTATATCGACCCCACCTTCACGGAAGAGCAGCAGCAGATCCTGCTCCACCAGTTCGGGCTCGATCGGCCGCTATGGGTGCAATATTTCATCTACCTCGGCAACCTGCTGAAGGGAGAGCTTGGGCAATCATTCTTCTATCGTGATTCCGTATCTCAACTGGTGTGGGAGGCCTTCCCCAACACCATCCTGCTGACCGGCGTGGCCCTGGTATTGGCCTACATCGCAGGCGTGATCGGGGGCATCATCATGGCGTGGCGGCGGGGAACCTGGCTGGAGAAGATCGGGATCACCTTCACCCTGATGACCCGTGCCGCCCCCGAGTTCTGGGTCGGCATGATCGCCCTGACCATCTTCTCCTTCACCCTGGGCTGGTTCCCCTCATCGGGGGCCACCAGCCCGGGCACGATCTACGAGTCCGAGCTGGAGAAGATCCTCTCCCTGGACTTCTGGCGCCACCTGGCGCTGCCCGCCCTGACCATGGCGCTGTACCTGCACGGCCTCCCCCTGCTCCTCATGCGCAACAACATGCTGGACGTGCTGGAGGAGGACTTCATCGTCATGGCGCGCATGAAGGGGCTCTCCGAGTGGCGGATCATGTTGCGCCACGCCGCCCGGAACGCGCTGCTCCCCGTGGTGACCGCGATGGCGCTGGGGGTGGGCTACAGCATCGGCGGCAACGTCGTGATCGAGAACGTCTTCGGCTGGCCCGGCATCGGCCGCCTGCTGGTGCGAGCCGTCGGCGCCAGCGATTACCCGCTGGCCCAGGGGGCCTTCTTCCTGATCGCCGTGGTGATGGTCGTCATGAACCTGGTGGCCGATCTGCTATACGGGCTGTTGGATCCCCGAGTCTCCACCGCCAGGAGGGTAGGAGGATGACAACCGAGACGATGGTCCCTCCCTCTCAAGCGACATGGCGTCGTTCGTGGGTGGTCGAGAACCTGCTCAGCGCGCTGAGGGCCTCGGCCCAGGTGCTGCGACAGGACCGCTTCGCGCTGGCGGGGGCGCTGATCTACGCCTTCTTCCTGCTCGTGGCGATTCTGGCGCCCTACATCGCGCCCTACGATCCCCAATCCATCGTCACGGACGAGGCGGGCACCTGGATGGCCAACCAGAAGCCCTCCGCCCAGTTCCTGCTGGGGACCACCAACGTCGGACGCGATATCTTCTCCCAGCTCGTGTATGGCGCGCGGGCGGCCCTGCTGGTCGGCTTCACGGCCGCGCTGGCGGTCGCCATCATCGGGACGTTGGTCGGGCTGATCGCCGGGTACTACGGCGGCATGGTGGACACCATCCTGATGCGCATCACCGATGTCGCCTTCGGCATCCCGTTCCTCCCCCTGGTCATCGTCCTGGTCGCCTTCCTGGAGCCCAGCATCTGGAACACGGTGGCGGCTATGGCGCTGCTCCTGTGGCGCGACTCCGGGCGGGTGATCCGGGCGCAGGTGCTGACGGTGCGCGAGCGCAGCTTTGTGGAGGCGGCGCGGGTCACCGGGGCCAGCGACCTGCGGATCATCTTCCTGTACATCGCGCCCAATATCCTGCCGCTCACCTTCCTGTACGGATCGCTGGCCGTCGGCTGGGCGATCCTGACGGAGGCGGCGGTCAGCTTCCTGGGCTTCGGCGACCCGAACACCATCAGCTGGGGGTACATGTTGCAGGACGCCTACGTCTCGCAGGCGATGGCGCGCCAGGCCTACTACTGGTTCATCCCGCCGGGCCTGTGCATCATGCTGACGGTGATGGCCGGATTCTTCATCGGGCGAGGCTTTGAGGAAGTGCTCTTCCCGAGATTGCAACGGCAATGACGAGGAGCCCATGGTGCTATTAGAGGTAAAGGACCTGAAGATCTATTACGATACCACTCGCGGTTCGGTCAAGGCCGTGGACGGCGTGAGCTTCTCCTTGAAGCAGGGGCAGCATCTGGGGCTGATCGGAGAGAGCGGCTGCGGCAAGACCACCGTCGGACGGGCGATCGTGCGCGTGCTGCCTCGAAACGCCCAGATCGTGGGCGGCGAGATCCGCTTTCGCGATCGGGATCTGCTCTCGCTGAGCGAGCGGGAGATGCGCCAGGTCCGCTGGCGTGACATCGCCATCATCCCGCAATCGTCCATGGACGCTCTGGACCCCGTCTACCGGGTGGGAGATCAGGTCATCGAGGTGTTGGTGGAGCGCGGCGGATACGATCGCTCCTCGGCCCGGGAGCGCGCGGTGGAGCTCTTCCAGCTGGTGGGGCTCGATCCCGACCGGTTGCGCTACTACCCACACGAGTTCAGCGGCGGGATGAAGCAGCGCGCCGTGATCGCCATGTCGCTGGCGCTGGATCCGGCGTTGATCATCGCCGACGAGCCGGTGACCGCGCTGGACGTGATCGTCCAGCACCAGGTGCTCCAGCGCTTTCGGGATCTGCAAGAGCGGCTCTCCCTCTCGGTCCTGATGATCACGCACGACATGTCGGTGGTCGCGCAGACGTGCGACTCGGTGGTCGTCATGTACGCCGGGAAGATCATGGAATGGGGAGACGTGGACCAGATCTTCTACCGCCCCTTCCACCCCTACACGTTGGGCCTGAAACAGGCCTTTCCCAACCTGGCGCAGCCCCGGGATGTGCTGATCTCCATCGAGGGATACCTGCCGGACCTGATCGACCCGCCGCCGGGATGCCGGTTCGCCGATCGCTGTCCCTTTGTGCTCTCCCGCTGCCGCGAGGAGGCGCCCTCGCTGATCCAGGTCGAGGATGGGCACTGGGTCGCCTGCCATCGAGTGGAGGACGTGGAGGAGTTGAGAGTTCGGGCGCAGGAGGTGGAGACGTGGCAGACGCTCGCGTAGTGGCCCAAACCGAGGGAGCGAGCCGAGCTTCGGATGCCGGGCCGCTTTTGCAGGTGCAGGACCTGAAGAAGTACTTCCCGCTCCGTCAGAGCTTCTGGGCGGCGATGCGCGGCCGGGACGAGGGGCTGGCCGTGCGCGCCGTGGACGGGGTCACCTTCGATCTGGCGCGAGGGGAATCGCTGGGGCTGGCCGGGGAGAGCGGCTGCGGCAAAACGACGACCGGCAAGCTGGTGCTCAAGCTGGTGGAGCCGACGAGCGGCGACATCCTCTTCAACGGCCGGTCCCTGCGAGAGCTATCGGGCTCCGACCTCAAAGCGTTCCGCCGCCGCGCCCAGCTCATGTTCCAGAACCCCTATGAGGCGCTGAACCCACGCTTCACCATTTACCGCTCCCTCCTGGAGCCGCTCCTGATTCACGGCATCGGCGATGCCCAGGAACGGGAGGAGCGCGTCTTCCAGGCGCTGGAGCGGGTCCACTTGAGCCCGCCGGACAACTATCTCAGCAAGTACCCCCACCAGCTCAGCGGCGGCCAGCTGCAACGGGTGGTGCTGGCGCGAGCCCTGGTGCTGGAGCCCGCCTTCCTGGTAGCGGACGAGCCGGTCTCCATGCTGGACGTCTCCGTGCGGGCGGGCATCCTCAACCTGATGCGGGAGATGCGAAGGGACCTGAACCTGGCGGTGATCTACATCTCCCACGACCTGTCGCTGATCCAGTACATGTGCGAGCGCACGGCCATCATGTACCTGGGACGCATCGTGGAGATGGGGCCGACGCGGCAGGTGATCGGCGAGCCGCTGCACCCGTACACACAGGCGCTGGTCTCCGCCGTGCCGGTGCCCGATCCGCATCATCGGGCGCCCGCGCTGCGCATCAAGGATACCGTGCCCACGCCGATCCATCTACCGCCGGGCTGCCGCTTCCAGGACCGCTGTCCCCACTTCATGCCCGTCTGCCGGGAGCCAGTCCCCCAGGTGCAACGAGACGGCCGCCTGGTGGAGTGCCACCTGTACGCCTGAGAGCGTGTCTGAAAATTTACCGGTAAGGTGCCTGAGGGGTCTGCCTCAACGACCAGCTCCACAGGGGGAGGTGTGGAGGGGGCCTCCCCTCCACGGAAAACCCACTTTTC
>JAADGJ010000071.1 GCA_013152435.1 Chloroflexota bacterium
GGAAATACCGCTAGAGGGTAGGGGCGAGCGGCCGCTTGCCCTATTCGCTTAACGGCATGGGCGAGGCCCTCGCCTGTCGCTTTTTCCCTCCCCGGGCGGTCGCACCTGAAAGGGGAGGGGCGAGGGGAAGCCTCTCCGCAGAGAAACGCTTTTTCTCGCCTTTTATCTGCCTGGTTGGGGCTTTGGCCGGTGGCCTCCGGCCCCACGGGGCAGGTGAGGGCCTGAAAATAGAGCTCTTCGGAGGGGCTGCCGCCCCTCCCTGGAGTTTGGCCTCTTTTATGGCATCCTCCTGTATCTTGGTATGGGTAGCGAAGGGCACTGCCCTTCGCTACCCATAGGGCCAAACCAGAAGGAGGGGCTGCCGTCCCTCCGATCCACCCCAGAGATGCGGGGCCACGCTTCCATATCGCTTAAGTTGATACCAATGGGGCACGGCCTTCGACCTGCCTGGCCTCGGCCTGGGTCCTTCGGGAAGGGCCGAGAAAGGCAGGTACAGGCCGGAAAAGCGGGGTTTTCGTAGAGGGGAAGACCCCTCCACACCTTCCCCTGTGGAACTGGTCGTTGAGGAAGCCCCCTTGGACATCTTGCCGGTAAATTTTCAGACACGCTCTCAGACACACTCCTACACCACATCGGGCGGCTTACGGCACCAAGTACTTGGATGCGAAAACGCCCGGAAGGTTACGAAACACGATCCTGAGAGGCCGCGTGACGAGCCTCGTCGATTTGACCTTTGGCGGATGGGAGATCATAATCGGTAGCGCCACGCTGGACGTGGGCATGGGGAAGGACGCCGTTGTCGCCGTCGATCCATTCTTACCTACCCCTTGCAGAGCGATGCAACAGGGATTTGTGGGGCGCAGCCCTGCAACTGGGTACGCTGCCGCGATGGTGGATGACAGGAAGGGAGGGAAGATGCGTCGAGAGCATGACCTGTATCCGATGCTGGGTGTGGAAGAAGCCATCGATCGTTTCCTGAGCCATTTTCGACCTCTGGATACGGAGCGGGTGCCGATCCTGGAGGCTTTGGGGCGCGTCCTGGCCGAGGATGTGGCGGCGGAGATGGATATCCCCCCGCTGTCCAACTCCGCTATGGATGGGTACGCGGTGCGTTGTGAGGACACGGAGGATGCCCGGCCGGAGGCCCCGCGCCGGTTGCGCGTCGTCGCTGATCTGGCCGCCGGCTATGTGTTGGATCAGCCCATTCAGCCGGGCACGGCGGTGCGGATCATGACGGGGGCACCCGTCCCTCCCGGCACCGGAGCGGTGGTGCCGTTTGAGGAGGTGGAGACCGACGGCGAGGACATCCTGGTCTTCAAGGCCTATCCACCGAACAAGAACGTGCGGGCTGCTGGCGAGGACGTCCGGGCCGGGCAGGTGGTGTTGACGAAGGGAGCCGTCCTGCGCCCGCAGGAGATCGGGATGTTGGCTGCTCTGGGGTACACGGACATCGCCGTGCACCGCCGGCCGCGGGTGGCCATCCTGTCCACCGGAGACGAGGTCATCGATGTGACGGACCCGTGGCAGCCGGGAAAGATCCGCGACGCGAACAGCTATTCCAACGCGGCGCAGGTGCTCAAATACGGCGGCATCCCGATCCGCCTGGGAATTGCCCGGGACACGATCGATGATCTGACGGCGAAGATCCGCTCCGGCCTGGAGCAGGGCGTGGACCTGTTCCTCACCTCGGGCGGTGTGTCGGTGGGCGATTTCGACGTCGTCAAGAAGGTGTTGGCGACGGAGGGGGAGATCACCTTCTGGCGTGTGCGCATGAAGCCGGGCAAACCGCTGGCCTTCGGCACCATCCATGGCGTGCCGCTGTTGGGGCTGCCCGGCAACCCGGTCTCGGCGATGGTCTCCTTTGAGCTGTTTGCCCGCCCGGCCATCCTCACCATGTTGGGCAGGACGAGGCTGGATAAGCCGACCGTGGACGCTATCCTGGTGGACGAGATCTCTCGCAAGGACGGGCGGCGGCATTACGTGCGGGTCACCCTGGAGGAGCGAGATGGCACGCGCTATGCCCGCCTGACCGGCGATCAGGGCTCTGGTATCCTGCTCTCCATGGTGAAGGCGGATGGGCTGGCCATCATCCCCGAGGACGCCGATCATCTACCGGCCGGATCGTCGGTTCGGGTCCTGCTGTTCGACAACCCAGAGCGATAGATCGTCGTTGTCCGTCTGTGGGCAGGGATGATTCATGAATCACCCCTGCCCCGGCAGCACCCATGAGAGAGTGTGCCCGGCGGCTCCTTTCCGTGGAATGCGACAAGGCCGGAGATCATCTCCGGCCTTGTGCGTGTGCATCGCGGCCCGCCGCTCGAGGATCTCAGGCTTGAGAGGCCGCTGCGGCCTCCGCATCGGATGCCTCCCCGGGGCGGTCTAGCATCTGCATGTCCTGGGCCACGATCTTGGCCCGTGAGCGCGTCTCGCCTTTGTCGTCCTCCCAGCGGTCGATCTGCAGGCGTCCCTCCACGTAGACCAGCCGGCCTTTGCTCAGGTACTGCTCGCAGATATCGCCCAGCTTACCCCATGCCTCGACGGTGAACCAGTCGGTGGCCTCGCGGCGTTCTCCGTCGCTTCCCGTCCACGTGCGGTTGACGGCGATGTTGAACTGAGCGACTTTGCGACCGTTGGGCGTGGTGCGCACGTCCGGATCGTGTCCCAATCGGCCGATGAGCTGGACTCTGTTCAGCGCTGGCATGGTGCCCCTCCTCATGCGAATGGCATTACGGTGGTCGCCGTGCTGCCGACAGTGTGCCGGATCGCGGTCACATGCGGCTCACAAGGAGGGGATCACGGGCCCGGGGCAACAACGGGCGGAGCTCCTATGCTCCGCCCGCTGGTTTCCATCGCCCGGGATGTTCCCTGGAAGCACATTGAGAGGGTGACGGAGGGCAGCGCCCTCTGTCCCCCAAAAGTCGGACTTGGGAGAGGGGAATCAGCCTCCCCGTAGCTTGGCCAGGTCCTCATCGATGGCCTTCAGCTTTTCCTCTGTCAAGAGGTGCGGGACGAAGTTGGCGAGCTCCTCCAGCGAGAATTGCATCGCGGAGCCGACCTGCGGCGCGTTGAGCCTGTCGCCGAAGTGCTTCTCCAGGATGGCCCTGGCCCGCTCGTCGGCGAGCAGATCCCTGAGCTTGCTGCGGATACTGAGTTCGGGAGCGGGCACCTCCCCGGTCGGGCCTCCGATCGGCTGTGTGGTCGTCTCCTTCCAGGCGAACGAGCCCTGGACCCGGATATCACGGGACGAGCTCCCGACCAGCACCTCGAACTCGCCCGCCTCCGTCACCCACGCCTTTTGCTGGGGATCGTAGAACGCCAGCGCCCTGGCATCCAGCGTGAACGTCACCGTCTTCGCCTCACCAGGCTCCAGCGCGACCTTCTGGAATCCCCGGAGCTCCTTCTCCGGCCGCAGTACGCTGGCCTCCACGTCCCGGACGTAGAGCTGCACCACCTCCTTGCCCGCACGCGAGCCCGTGTTCTGGACGTCCACGGAGACCCGGACCTCCTCGCTCGTCTCGGCGGGATCGATCCGCAGGTTGCTGTAGGCGAAGGTGGTGTAGGAGAGCCCGTGGCCGAAGGGGAATAGCGGCTCGATCTTCTTCTTGTCATAATATCGGTAGCCGACGAAGATGCCCTCGCCGTAGAAGACCTGGCCGCGCTCGCCCGGGTAGTTGATGTAGGCGGGGTTGTCCTCCAGCCGCTTGGGGAAGGTCGTCGGCAGCTTGCCGGAGGGGTTCACGTCGCCGAACAACACATCGGCGATGGCGTTGCCGCACTCCTGGCCGGGGAACCACGCCTCGAGCACGGCCGGCACCTTGTCCAGCCACCCCATGGTGACCGGTGCGCCGGTCTGCAGGACGACGATGGTGTTGGGATTGGCCGCGGCCACCCGTTCCACCAGCTCCGCCTGGCGGCCGGGCAGCTCCATGTCCGTGCGATCGAACCCCTCACTCTCCCAGTCGCCGTTGGTGCCGATGAACAGCAACGCCACATCCGACTCGGCGGCGAGCTGCGTCGCCCGCTCGATCGGGTCGCCGATGACGGGGGGCTGGCAGCCGACGATCAGGCCGCCCAACATGGCGTTCCCCTTGGTGTATCGGATCTCGATCTCGTATGCCTGCCCGGCCGTCAGCTCGATCTCCCCCTTCTTCTCCTGGCTGCCCGCCCCGAAGAAGGCCTCGCCGGGCGTTTGCTCCGTCCAGTTGTCCACGACCTCCCGGCCGTCGATGTAGAGTCGGCTCAGGCCGGCGCTGACCAGGCTGAACGTGTATGTGCCCGTCTCCGGCACCGTGAGCGTGCCGCGCAGCCGGGCGGAGAACTGGCCGGGGTTCACTCCCGGCGCGAACTCCCCGATCCAGAAGAAGCGCAGATTTCGGGTCACCTGCGTGAGGACGGGCTCGCCAGACAGGTCGGGGGTGTTGTAGTACTCGCAGGTCAACCCCGGCCCCTGTCCCTCGGCTGGCGTGAGCCAGTCGGCCTCCAGGAGCGGCGTGCCCTTGTGGTTGGTGCAGCCCTGCTCGTACCGGACCTGGATCGCGTCCCCGCATCGGTTCCGAATGCCCTCGAGCGGCGAGACGGCGTAGTGCGGGTTGACCTGAGCGCTGCCGCCGCCCATGATCTGTGCGACCCTGGCGTTCGGCCCGATGACGGCGATGGTCTTGATCTTGCCCTCGTCCAGTGGCAACACGTCGCCTTCGTTCTTCAGCAGCACGATCCCCTCGCCCGCCGCCTCCCGGATGAGGGCCCGGTGCTCCGGCTTATCCACGGCCTTTTCCGGCTCCTCCGGGTGATCCATGGCCCCCGTCTTCAGGATGATGCGCAGCAGACGCCGGACCTTGTCGTCGATGATCTCCTCGCTGACCAGCCCGTCCTGGACAGGCTGGAGCAGCTTCTTGCCCAGGAATCGGGCCGGGCCGGGCATCTCCAGGTCGAGCCCGGCGTTGGCGGACTCCACCGTGCTCTTCGTGGCGGTCCAGTCGGAGACCACGACCCCCTGGAACTCCCACTCCCCCTTCAGGATCTCACTCAGCAGGTAGGGGTGCTCGCAGCAGTGCGTGCCGTTCAGCCGGTTGTATGCGCCCATGATCGCCCATACGTCGGCCTCCTTGACCGCCGCCTCGAACGGGATCAGGTAGATCTCACGCAGCGCCCGCTCGCGCACCTCAGAGCTGATCGACAGGCGCTCGAACTCCGAGTCGTTGCATACGAAGTGCTTGATGCACGCGCTCACGCCCTGGCTCTGCACGCCCTTGATGTAGCTCACGGCGATGCGGGACGTGAGGTAGGGATCCTCGGAGTAGCACTCGAAGTTGCGGCCGCCCAGAGGGGAGCGATGGATGTTCACCGTGGGGGCCAGGAGCATATGGGCGCTTTTCGTCCTCGTCTCCTCACCCAGGGCCACGCCCACACGGTGGATCAGCTCCGGGTTCCATGTGGCCGCCAGGGAGACGCCGGCCGGGAAACACGCCGACGTGAGGCCGCCTTGCCACTGGCTGCCCCGGGCACCGTTGGGGCCGTCCGTCATCTTGAACGGCGGGATGCCCAGCCGCTCGACCCCGGTGCTGTGCCACATGTCGGAGCCGGCGGTCATGGAGACCTTTTCCTCCAACGTCATCTGGCTCAGCAGTGCTTCGATGCGCTCTTCCATGGGCTGCGATGGTTGGTCGGACATGGAAGCCTCCTTCGCTTTATAGATGGATTCCAGGCGCTCGCGGCGAGCGGGGATCGCCGCGAGTCACCGTTGTATTAGCTCGGCCTCAATGGCTTGCAATACCTCGTCCGTCAGCGCTCGCGGCGCATAATCCGCCAGCTGGGCGAGGGATAGGTCCATGATCTGTTCCAGCGGCGCCGTGTCGATCGCGTCGGATACGTATTTGGCCAGGATCTTCCTGGCCCGCTCGTCGGCGAGCAGCTCTCGTAGTGGGCTGTGAATGCTGAGCTGGGCGGCCTCTTTTGCCGCCTCTCTCAGCGCGCTGGCCTCATATACGAAGTCGTATCGCCCGGATCCTATCTCGACCAGGACGGCATCCTGTGTCTGCTTGGCCCTGGTGATCCCTTCGGCCTCGCGAAGCGGGCGCCCGCTCTCGGTCACCTGCTCCAGGATCGCATGGGGCAAGCGCACCGTGGCGTGGGTGTTAGCCGGGATCGACACCGACAGGTGGAAGCGATCCTCGGTGAGCTCCCAGGAGGACTCGATAGGGCCGTACATGGAGTGCAATGTGGCCCGGGCGTGGGTGAGGCCGCCGCCCGGGTGGGGCTGGATCCGGATATGCTTGTAGCCGGGGCGGTCGGGGTCCACGTCGATGCCGGCGACCACGCTGTATAGCCAGTGGCCGATGGCGCCGAAGGCGTAGTGGTTAAAGGAGTTCATGCTGGGATCCTGGAACTCCCCATTCGGTTTGATCCCGTCCCACCGCTCCCAGATCGTCGTGGCGCCCCACTGCAGCGCGTACAGCCAGGAGGGGTAGGTCTCCTGGTTCAACAGCGTGTAGGCGACGTCCAGGTATCCCATCCGGCTGAGCACATGGCACAGATAGGAGGTCCCCACAAAGCCCGTGGACAGGTGGTTGTCCCGTCTGCGGATGTCCTCCACCAGCCGGCGTGCGGCCTCGGGACGTTGCTCCTCCGATAGCAGGTCGAACGCCAGCGCCAGCACGTAGGCGGTCTGCGTGTTGGGAGAGAGGCGTCCCCGCCCGGTGACGAATTCCTCTCGGAACGCCTGCCTGATCTTGGCCAGGAGGTCTGCGTACTCCCGGGCGTCCTCCTCCTTGCCCAGGATCTGGGCCGTGCGCTGTACGATGCTGGTGGAGTAAGCGAAGTAGGCGGTGGCGATGAGGTCGAAATCCGTGGCCGCGTTGGGCCACCTGGCGTCGGGAGAGGTGACGGATAGCCAGTCGCCGAAATGGAAGCCCGTGTTCCAGAGGTACTCATCTCCCGCCTGCGCCCGGATGTACTCCACCCACGCCTTCATGCTCTCGTACTGGGACTCCAGGATGCGTCGGTCGCCGTAGCAGAGGTAGATCGTCCAGGGGACGATGGCGGCCGCGTCGCCCCAGGCGGCCGATCCGGCGTTGGCGGGCCCCAGCGCGTTGGGGATCACCCAGGGCACGTTCCCATCCTCCCGCTGATCGAGCGCCAGGTCCCGTAGCCATTTGGTGAAGAAGGCGGCCACGTCCATGTTGAAGCAGGCCGTTCGGGCGAAGACCTGGGCATCCCCGGTCCAGCCCAGTCGCTCATCTCGTTGCGGGCAGTCGGTGGGCACGTCGAGGAAGTTCCCCTTCTGTCCCCACACGATGTTGTGCTGGAGTTGGTTGATCAGGGGATGGGAGCATTCGAAATGGCCCGTCGGGGTGATGTCGGAGTGGATCACGATGCCGGTCAGATCGTCGAGGGTGGGTTCGCCGGGATAACCCTCCACCGCCACGTAGCGGAATCCGTGGAAGGTGAAATGCGGCTCGAAGGTCTCCTCCCCCTCCCCTTTCAGGATGTACCGATCCGTCTGGTCGGCCGAGCGCAGGTTCTCGGTATACAGATTGCCCTCTTGATCGAGCACTTCGGCGTGGCGGAGGGTGATCACCGTGCCCGGATCGCCGTGGACGCTCAGGCGCACCCAGCCGACCATGTTCTGCCCCATGTCGAAGACCAGCTCCCCCGCCGGCGTCCGGATGATCTCGACCGGCCGGATCTCCTGGATCCTGCGCACGGGAGGACCCGCCGGGGCGACCAGGATCTCCTTGCTGTGTTCGACGACCCGCACGCCCGACCAGGTGCTGTCGTCGTACCCGGCCTGGCTCCATCCCGGCTTCTCCAGACGAGCGTCGTAGATCTCGCCCTTATAGATGTCCGACATGCGGATGGGGCCGGTCGACGACTTCCAGCTCTCGTCCGAGCATACCATCTCCACGCGGCCGTCCTCATAAACGATCCGGATCTGCAGCAGCAGCGCCAGCTTTTCCCCGTAGGTGTTCCGTTTGCCCTCGAAGGCGAGGTAGCCCCGGTACCAGCCGTCGCCCAGGGTGACGCCGATCGCGTTCTCGCCCGGTTGCAGGTATTCGGTCACATCGTAGGTCTGGTACTGCAGTCGCTTGTGGTAGCTGGTCCAGCCGGGTGTGAAGAGCTGGTCCCCCACCCGCCGGCCGTTCAGCTCCATCTCGTACAGGCCCAGGCTGGTGACGTACGCTCGGGCCGATTTCACGGCGCCGTTCACCGTGAACGCCGTACGGAGCATAGGGCAGGGCTGAGGGATGGAGGTATCCTCGTCCAGATCGGGCTCGATCCACTTGGCCTGCCAGTCCTCCGGGCTCAGCAGGCCCATCTCCCAGAAGGCCGGCTCGCTCCAATCGGAGGGGCGGTCATCCCGGTCCCAGACGCGCACTTGCCAGTAGCAGCGCTGCCCCGATCGCAGGGAGGGACCCTCGTAGACGCGATGGATGGATTCCTCGGATGCGACTTTGCCCGAGTCCCACAGTAGATCCTCCCCGGAGGTCAGCGCGTCCGCGCTGGGGGCCACCCGGATCTGATAGGCGGCCTGGATCACATTGCGTCCCGGGGCCTCGATCTGCCAGCTGAGGCGGGGCCGCGTGACGTCGATGCCCAGAGGATTCACCTTGTACTCGCAGCGTAAATTCGTGACCAGAAGAGAAGGGGCCGAGCTCATGTGGTAAGCCTCCTCGTGCGTGTGAACCAGGGCGGCCCCGCTCCGCTCTCACGTCATTCGGACGGGGTCGGGGCTGTATGCGACTTCTCACGTGTGTTACAGCGCGCGGCGCAGGATATCGGCCAGCGTCTCGTCGGAGAGGGACACCGGGTTATACCGCATCGAGCTGGCCCTCTTCGCCTGCTGGACGAGGTCCGGGATGTCCTCCTCGGTCATGCCGAATTCGGAGAGCTTCGGTATCTTCAGGGCCCGCACCAGCTCTTCCACAAAGGTGATGCCCGCGTCGATGGTGGCGTCCTCCGTGGAGAGCCGTCGCCCGAGCAGGGCCTGCCCGACGTCGGCGTAGCGGGTTAACACGGGGCTGTTGGGGTCTTGCCTGCGCAGCGTGGCCACGTTGGCGGCCATGACGTGAGGCAGCAGGGCGGCGCAGACCACTCCGTGCGGTATGGGGAAGCGGGCTCCCAGGGGCGAGGCGAACCCGTGCACGGCGCCCAGGCCCGCGTTCGCCAGGCAGATGCCTCCCATGAGCGCCGCCAGGGACATCTCGTCGCGTGCGTCGGCGTCGTCCCCGTTCTCGTACGCCCGCCGCAGCGATCGGGCGATCAGCCGGATCCCGGTGAGCGCCATGCCGTCCGTCAGGGGCTGCGCCCGATTGGACACGTACGGCTCGATCACCTGGGTCAGCGCGTCCAGCCCGGTGCTGGCCGTGACCTCCGGGGGCATGCTGTGCGTCAGGGCCGGGTCGACCAGTGCCACGCGAGGGATGAGGTATGGGCTGCGCATGCTCGCCTTGAAGTGCTTCTCCTTGTAGGCGATGACGGCGTTGCGCGTGACCTCGGAGCCGGTCCCGGCCGTGGTGGGGACGGCGATCAGGGGAGCGGCCGGCTTCGTGAGCGGCTTCCCCTGCCCGATCACCTCCATGTAGTCGAGGGCGGAGCCGCCGTTGGTGAGCAGGCCCGCCGTGGCCTTGGCCGTGTCGATGACGCTGCCCCCGCCCAGGCCGATGACCATGTCGCAGCCCGCCGAGCGAGCCTCCTCCAGCGCCTCGTCGACGGTGGAAATCTGGGGCTCCCCCTTCACCCTGTAATACGCCCGGCCGATCCCGTGGGCGTCCAGGTGTGCGGCCAGCCGGTCGATGATCTTCCCGGTTCGCAGGAATTCGCCGCCGTGCACGACCATCGCCTTGCGGCCGAATCCGGCGGCGATCTCCCCGATGCGATCGAACTCATCACGCCCATAGATGATGCGGTTGGCTGTGTAGAACTCGAACTTCATCGCCCCTCCTCTGCAGGTATGTTGGATGAAAGACGAGGGACGGCCGTTGCCCCTCGTCGCCTCTCGCCCCTCGTCTTCTGTCCTCTGTAGGCGTCACCACGCATCATCGGGAGGGAACAGGCTGTAATGGCGAACGCCCTGCCTGGGCTGCGCCATCCAATCGGCGACGGTCTCTCGCCACCTCAGGTAGTGTGGGGTCTGTTGGTGGCGTGCGAAGTCCTCCTTCGTTCGGTAGACCTCGTATAGGAAGAAGCGGGTGGGCTCATCCTCCGCCTGCAGCACGTCGAAACGGACATTCCCTGGCTCCTGGCGGGTGTTGAGGTGGTTGTCCTTCGTGGCCTCGATGAACTGATCCACGTATTCCGGTTTCACCCAGACGGTGACGCAGACGACATACATGGTAGCCCTCCTTACATGCTGAGATGCCGAATCGCCCTGTGCTCGCATTCTACCATCCTGTGAGGATGGCCGCAAACGTTTGATGCAAACGGGGCTACTCTCGCCCCTGGGGTGGCTCCAGGGGGCTCCTTTAGGGCCTCGTGGGGAATTCCAGGCGCGCTACGGGGTGAAACAAGCGGCGGCGACGTGGGAGCCGAGGCGGGCGGAGCATGGGGACTCCGCCTGCCTCGGGGAGTTCATCTTAATTCACCGCGGCCTTCGCCAGCCGGGGCCGTCGTCGGAGGGCGACCTCTCCGGTCACGGAGCGGCCACGATGCGATAGATGGAGCCATCGCCATAGTGGACGACGTAGAGTTCTCCCTCCGCGTCCTCGCCGAAGGTGCTGATCTGCAAGCCGCTCTGGAGGAGCTCTGTCATCTCCCATGTGCCCGCCGGGCTTTGCAAGAGGCCCCAGATCCGCCCGGTGCAGAAGTCCCCGAACAGGTACACGCCGACGAGCGCGGGGTATCGGCTCCCGCGATACACATAGCCGCCCGTGATGGAGCATCCCAGCGTGTGGTCGTACTCGACCACCGGAAGCACCAGCCCCTCCGTCTCGCATCCGGTCTCCGGCTCGAAGCAATGGGCTCCCTCCATGATGTCCCAGCCGTAGTTCTCGCCGCCCGGGCTGTTCGCCGGCTGGACGTCCACCTCCTCATAGCGGTTCTGGCCGACGTCGGCGATGTACAGGTCGCCGGTGGCCCGGTCAAAGGAGAACCGCCACGGGTTCCGCAGCCCCAGCGCCCAGATCTCGGGGCGGGCTCCCGGCCGGTCGACGAAGGGGTTGTCGGCGGGGATCGCGTACGTCTCCACCCCGGCTACGTCGATTCGCAACATCTTACCCAGGAGCACGCCGAGGTTCTGGGCGTTCCCCCACGGATCTCCGCCGCGCCCCCCATCTCCTGTGCCGATGTAGAGGTATCCATCCGGGCCGAACTGAAGCTGGCCGCCGTTGTGGTTCCGCGCCGGCTGGTCGATCTGGAGGATGATCTGCTCGCTGGCGGGATCGGCCCGCCGTGGGTCGCCGTTGGGAGCCCGGTAGCGGGCGATGACGGTGTCCCCCCGGCGATCCGTGTAGTTGACGTAAAAGAGCCCCGTGGTCGCGAAGTCCGGCGGGAAGGCGACGCTGAGCAGCCCCTGTTCCGCTCCGCCGGAGCCCACCCGGTCGGTGATGTCGAGGAAGGGGGTGGGGAGTACCTCGCCGCCCTCGACGACCCGGATGCGCCCGGCCCTTTCCACCACGTAAACCCGGGCGGGGTCTCCGGCGTGGGTGAGGTACACGGGCTGTCGGAAGCCGCTGAACGCCGGCTCCAATGCGATGGAAGGGGGCCTCGTGGGCTGGGATTCCGGGGGCTGGGCTTGCGGTTCGAGAGTCTGGGGCTGCGGCGTGGCCGTGGGAATCGACGTGGCCGTCGGCGGGGCGGCGGTAGGTGAAGGGGCTGGCTTCTCGGACCTGCACGCGTTGACCAGGAGGAGCAGGCCGACCAGGATCAGGCCATGGATATAAACGGGATAGCGAGTTCGGTTCATAGGGTACTCCTTACGTTGGGATCTTCGGACGGGAGCTGGCTGGGCGATCGCCCGTTTGACCGGCGCAGAGTGGGGGAGGGGGCCTGAATGCCGTGAGGGAAGGGGAACATCGGGGCTCGCCCAGGACGATCCGAAGGGCTCGTGCCGGATAGGTCTGCTCGCGTGCTATTGGGTCTCGATGATCGGGAGCGCCTCTTCCCCGAGCACGATCTCGATGTCCCAGGGCGGCATGGAGACCGTCTTGCTCAAGTCTTGGACCTCGGTGGAGCCCAGGATGGATTGTAGGAGGGATAGGGTGCGAGGTTTGCGGACGAAGACGCGCACCACTGTACGAGGGTATGTGGAGCGGTCCGCCTCTCCTGTGTGGGTGATCTGGAGGCCATACGCCCTCAGCTGATCAGCCACGCGAGCTGCCCTCTCCGGACGTCCGGTCCCGTCCAGGACGGCGATGCGTGCGCTCTCCGCTTTCAGCGCGCTATCCTCCAGGACTTCGGCCATCTTGGGCGAGGCCGAGGCCGTGTGCGGGGAGGCCACCGGGATGCCACCCCCGAACAGATCGTCCATCAGGGGGCGGATCGCGTCCCGATCTGGGATCAGCACATAGCCGATCTCCGGATCGTTTCGTTCCTCGCCCAGGCTGCGATCGATCACCACCTGCTTCACGTTGTCCAGATCCAGGTGTCGCGTCAGGTTGGCCAGGGCGGCGATCTTATCCAGAGGGATGTCCGTCTCCACGCTGCCCGCGAAGGTCCGGGCGAGCTGTGGCAGGCGCATGATCAGGGAGGGCAGCTTATCGGTTCGCAGCAGCTGCTCCTTGATGGCCAGGAGCACCTGTTGTTGTCGGCGCGCCCGCCCATAGTCATCGTCCACGTGACGGGTGCGGGCGTATTTCAGGGCCAGTTCGCCGTCCATGTGATGCTGCCCCGCCGGGATGAAGAGGGGGTCGTACCCGTAGTTGTCGTCCGGGAAGGTCGGATCGTTGATGTCCTGTGGCACATAGATGTCCACGCCGCCGATGAGATCGATGAGGCGTCGGAACCCGTCGAAGTTGATCTTGACGTAATAATGGATCGGATAGCCGATCAGGTCGCTGACCGTGCGTTTGGCCAGCGCGGGGCCGCCTCCGGGATATCCCCTGGCCTCCCCGATCACGTGGGCGGTGTTGATCTTGGCGAAGATATCGTACTCCGGGATGCGCACCCACAGGTCCCGGGGGATGGAGAGCATGCCGACCTGCCCGGTGGTCGGGTCCAGGGTGACGACGATCATGGTGTCCGTGCGCGTGGGACCCGCCTCGCTGGGGCGTTTATCCACGCCCAGGAGCAGGATGTTCACCCGTTCGCCGCTTCGAGGGTGCCAGGGCCGGACGGTCGGGGTGGGAGCCACGGTCGGGGAGGGCTCCGGCGTGACCTCGTCGGCGGTGGTGGTGGACTGGGCGGCCACGGCGGTGATGAGGGGCACGGCGCTCTTCGGCACGCTGGCGACGGCGGACCGCGTCCATCGATAGAGCCGATAGCCTGAGTAGGCGAAGACCAGCGCGAAGGCGATAAGCAGACAGCCCAACACGACCCCAACCCACGGCGGGGTTGGCCGCTGGTCAGGCGGTTGAGCATTGTGGATCGTATGCAAATCGGGGACGTCTCGCTCGTTTCCCATATCGGCAGAGATTATAACACAGGAGGATCGCCCGGGCCAGTAAATCGCCGGCGATCACAGGTTTTTCGAGCCCGCGTGGCCTGATGTGGAGGGGTTGCGATGTGGGTGTGCGTGAGGGCTATTCGGGTGGTATGGGCGCTTTGTACAGCCCCTTGCCGGTCAGGATGTAGAAGGCCCTCTCGGTCTCGTCGACGAACAGGCTTCGCATATCCTGGAACTGGAGCGCGTCCCTGGTGGGACGCATTTGCCGGATGAATCGGCCGTCCTTCCCGAACTCGATGATGCGTCCGGTGCGAGCGTCGCCGATGTAAAGTCGCTCCGTGGTGGTGCCCTCATTGCGCCCGGCGACCAGGGCCGCTGGCGCCTGCAGGCGACCCGGGAACCCGGAGAAGGAGAACGGCTGTTGCTGGCCCTGGAAGAATTTGAGCACCCGCCCATCGGCGAATAGGATCCAGATGTTGCCGTCGATGCTGAAGTCCACGGCCCCGCCGAGGTCGATGCTGCCCGTGAACTCCTCGGCGAAGTAGGGCTCCGGTTCGTTGGCGTAACCGTTGGTGGTGGGGATGTATCGCCAGATGGCATTGGCCTGTGTGTCCATCAGGTAGAGGCGCCCGAAATAGGTTCCCAGCTTTTGCGGATAGCGCAGGGGCTTTGTGTTGAACTCGATGCGGGTAAGGCCCAGGTTCTCCATCCACTGCCACAGGTTCCCGTCGGCATCCAGGATGAGAAGGGCGCTGACGTTGCGACCGTCTCCCGCCGGGACCCACACCATGTCCACCATCTCGCCGACGATAGCTTCACCCAGGTTCTGGCCCTTGCTCAGCAGCGGCCCCGCGTCGACCTCTTCCAGCCCATCGCGCTCGCTGCTCAGGCGATAGTGGTCGACCCGATCCAGCCCCCGGTCCAAGATGAACACGTTGTCGCCGCTGACGACCACCCGGCCAGGGTCACGCCTCCCCTCTCCGAATTCCTTAAGGGTGAGCGTGAGATATAACATCTCTACCTGTTCGATGCGATCTCGCTGCTCCTGGATGTTTATCCGTAGTTGCTGGATATCCGGATGTGTCGGCTGCAGCAGCTCCGCCTGATCCAGCAGGGTTTCCGCTTCGATGAGCGCTGCCTGGGCCTGGGCCGGATCGGTCGTCGTGCTCGCCAACGTCAGTTGGGATTTCGCTTCATCCAGCAGCTCCTGGAGCTTCTGCGCTCGCGTGACCCCTCGCTGCCAGTATGCAGCTCCTACCAGGAGGGCGATCAGGATCGGGATGGCGATGGCGACGAACAGCGCCCATTTCGAGGAGCCGGGCTGTGGCCGGGAGGGGGCCGCCTTCGCTGGACGCTCCTCCCGCCTCTCTGGAGGGGGGCGTCGCGTCAGCCGAATGCGGGGCAGGGAAAATCTCCAAGCTGGCCTGGAAGGAGGCTCGGCCTCTGCGGAGGGTACCTCCTCCCAGAACTCCTCCTCCAGAAGCTCCTCCTCCGTGGCCTCCTCTGGCCAGGGCTCTTCCTCGACGGCCGGCTCCCAGGCGGGATGGGGCGCTTGCGGCTCCTGCGCGGTCTCTATCGGCTCCTCGCGCACGGGGACGGACCGCGGCGGGCGCGTGACCGAGCGCGGGATATGCGGCGGGGTGCGATGGGACGTTGGGGCCGATCGGGTGGGCTGTCCCTCCACGTCGGGGGGCATTTCGGGCTCAGCCGGGGCGGAGGTGGGCGGGACCGCCGACGTGGGCGGGCGACGGGGCTGCGCCTCGATCCCAGGGATATGGGACCAGGCCTCCGGCTCCGCCTCAATGGCGATGAGGATGCTGGCCAGGCCGGTCTCCTGGGCGACCTCCCGGAGGTAACGGATGCCGGCCTCCTGGTCGGATGCGGCTACGATGGCCGCCATCTCTCGGGCGGAGACGCGCTGGAGCCATCCGGCGTCGGCCAGAAGCACGGCGGTGTCGCCTCGCAGTTGGGTGTGGAAGAACTCCACATCGGGCGGGGCCTCATCGCCCAGGTAGACCTCGTCCTCCGGGATCCAGGCGGGGAACTGATCGACGGTGTCCGGGTGGGCGACGAAGGAGACGACGGGGCCGGCGTGTCCCAGGAAGAGATCGCGGCCGCGGATGATCAGGCAGGCCACGCTTCCCCGCCATGTCGCCTGCGAGGTGGTGTTGGCGTGTCGCAGCGCTTCATGGGCCGCGAGGATCGCCTGGGTCAGGCTGTAGGTCACGGAGCCGGTCGTCTGCTCGTAGTAGAGGGCCTGGATCGTGTTCAACATCTGGCGGGAGAGGCGGGCCTGGCCGGTTCCGGCACCGTGGAGGTTCAAGAGGATGTACAGGTTGCCACGGGCCCGGGCCTGGGGCGTGTTCGCTTCAGGCTCCACGGCGCGAGCGTGGTAGACCGGATGATCTCGCTCCGCACTGATCTCAACGGCCGTTATCCGTGTGGGCAGTGCCATGGTGCGTCCTCCGGTGCCGGGTGGGCAAGCTCACTCGTCGGCGAGCTCCAGGATCTCGTCTGCGTAGCGGAGAAGCTGTTCGATGCGTTCGGGTGGAGTTTGCCGGGCGATCAGATAGCGTTCCAATATCTCACGGGGGGTCAGCGTTTCGATGGATTCCTGACTCCCCAATCGCAGTCGCGAGGGACGTTTCACCTCTCGGGAGATGGCGGCCACGTAGAACGCCGGCGCCAGCGCCTGCCGGATGGCCGCGTCGTCCAGCCGTGCCTCCACCTCCGCCGTGGTGTGGATCGTCAGACGTACGATGGCGTCGTCGATGGGGTGTTGAGCGATGGCGTTCAACACCTGTTGAGTGGGATCCTCTCCATCGGCTCGCACGTCGATGGCGATGAACCGTCGGGCGTTCACGGGGACGAAGCGCCAGTCCGCATGCCCCTTTTCCAGCTCGACCAGGATAAACCCTTTTCGCTCGGATGCCTCGCCGAAGTCGATCCGCTCCAAGCTCCCGGAGTAGACCACCGGCGGGTCGTCGCACAGGCATTGGTGTTTGTGGATGTGCCCCAGGGCGACGTAATCGAACGCTTGATGGCGTACCAGGCTGAGGGGCAGCACCAGATCACGCCCCAGCATGACGCTGCGCTCGCTGCCGTAGACGGCGCCGTGGACCGTGCCGTGCGCCACCAGGACCGTGGGCAGCGCCGGGTCCAGCCGGCTCACCAGCCCCCCGTCCCTGAGGAGGGCCCGGTCGAGCTTATCCAGCATGAGCTGGTGGATCTCTTCCAGGTTCAGGTTCTTGTACTCGTCTCGTGTGAGCAGCGCGCTGCGGGTGACCCACGGCAGCGCGACGATCTGCACCGGCCCGTTCTTCGTGTCCACGCGGTACGTGTCAGGTCGTCGGGCCACCAGGACGTTTTCCACCTCCAGGGTGTCGAAGATCTCGATGGCGTGGGCACGGCTGGCGGCGTTGGGGAGGTCGTGATTGCCCACCAGCAGGAAGGTGGGGATGCCCAGCTCCCGGGCGAGGCGGTGGATGCGTCGGGCGAACTCCCGCTGATACGTGGGGGAGGGATCCCTGGTCTTGAACGCGTCCCCCGCGAAGATCACCAGGTCGACGGCTTCCGCCTCCGCGAACTCGACGAGATGATCGAAGACACGCAGGAAGTCGACCAGCCGGGTGGACAGGCCGGTCTGGGGATCCAGCCGGCCGTAGTTCTCCATGCCCAGGTGGAGGTCGGCAAAATGTAGCAACTTTATCATGCTACTATTCTACACCATGGCGCGCGATGGCGCAAGGGATGCTGCGCCGTGGTGGGGTAATTTTTGTTCCGGCGATGATGAATTCTCACTCAAGGTAGGGCACGTTTGGCCACGTCGTGTACTGGGGGGAGACCGGGAAGGCGCACACGGGCACGATATCTGGCCGTGTCCCATGGGGCCGACTTTGCATATACGGCTTCTTTGTGGCCGAGTGCGAAGGCGCTGGGAGGGAGAAGACAGGGCGTGACCTTGCCCGGGAGGGGATAGACAGAAAGGCCATCGTCTCACCTGAGACGATGGCCTCCCTGTCCCTTGGTCCCGGCCGCACCGGGTAGGGCTCAGTCCTCCGCTCGCACGAAGCCCCGCTGGATCAGGTAGTCCAGGATCATGCGGGCGTTCTCCTCGGCGGTGTGATTCACCGTATCCAGGCGGATCTCCGGATGCCTGGGCGGCTCGTAGGGATCGTCGATCCCCGTGAAGCCTTTGATCTCGCCCCGCCGGGCCTTGGCGTACATGCCCTTGGCATCTCGCTGCTCGCACACCTCCAGGGGCGTGTCCACGAACACCTCGATGAACCGGTCGCGGCCGACCATGTTGCGCACCTCGTTGCGTGTGGCCCGATAGGGGCTCACTGCCGCGCACACGGCTATCCCGCCGTGTCGCACGATCTCCGAGGCGACGAATCCGATGCGTCGGATGTTGGTGTCCCGGTCTTCCTTGCTGAAGCCGAGCCCTTTGGACAGATGCGTGCGCACCACGTCGCCGTCCAGCAGCGTTACCTGACGGCCGTGCTCCAGCAGGAGGACGGTCAGGATCTCGGCCGTCGTGGACTTGCCCGCTCCGCTCAGCCCGGTGAACCAGATGCACACCCCCTGACGGTGGCGAGGGGGATAGGCCTCGGAGAGGATCTCGGCCACCTCCGGCCGGGTGAACCAATCGGGCAGCTTGCGCCCGTTGTTCAGGTACTCCTCTCGCACCTGGGTGCCGGAGATCGAGGCCGTGCGGGCGTCGGCCGGCACCCGGGAGACCTCTTCGTAGCGGTCCTCGTCGGGAAGGTAGACCAACTCCTGGAAGGAGACCACGCCCACGCCCAGCTCCTCGCTGTGTTGCCGGACCAGCTCCTGAGCATCGTAGGGGCCGTAGAAGGGCTTGCCGGTGGAGTCCTTGCCCGGGCTGGCGTGATCCCTCCCCACGATCAGGTAGTTGGCGCCGTAGTTGCGTCGGATCAGCGCGTGCCAGAGCGCCTCTCGCGGGCCTGCCAGTCGCATGGCCAGCGGCAACAACGCCAGCAGGATCCGGTCGGGCGAGAAGTATCGCTGGGCCAGCGCCTTGTAGGTTCGCACGCGAGTGTAATGGTCCACGTCGCCCGGCTTGGTCATGCCCACCACCGGATGCAGGAGCAGGACGCCGTCCACCTCCTCGATCGCCCGCTTGGTCAGCTCCTCGTGCACCCGGTGGAGCGGGTTGCGGGTCTGGAAGGCGACCACGTTGGTTCGGCCCATCTCCTCCAGTCGGGCACGAGTCTGCGCGGGCGTCAGTCGCAGGTCCTGAAAGTCATAGTGGCGCGGCAGTTGTAGGACCCGCAGACGGCCGGAGATGTTCAGCGAGCCCCACCGATTCATCTCCGCCACCAGCGGGTGGCGCAGATCCAGGGTGCCGAAAACCTTTTGGGCCACCTCCTCCCGATCCCACTCGTAGATCTCCTCGATGGTCATCACCGCCAGGAGCTCGTTCTTCGCGTTGCGCAGAGCGATCTCCTGGTCCAGGTGGATGTTGGAATCGGGCTTTACGGGCAGCGTGATGGGGATGGGGAAGAGATGCCCGCTGGTGAGGCGCATCTCGTCCAGAACTCGTTGGTGATCCTCTCGCCCCATGAAGCGATCCAGGGGGGAGAACGCTCCGACAGCCAAAAGCTCCAGGTCACATACCGAGCGCTCGGAGATCTGGATGGAAGGCAGATGGCTGGCGTAAGCCTTCAGCTCGTCTGCTTCTTCGGCGGGGACCAGCAGGTTTACCAGCTCACCGCCGTAGGGTGGGATCAAGGTAGATGTTTGAGAAACGGTTGTCGCTTTCGTGCTTCCTGTACTCAATGACGACCCTCCATAGGATGCAAAGAGATCATGGTGTGCGGAGGCTTCGTGAGGAGCCACCCGTCACACAGATGAGGGAGAGAATCCCACCCGCCTATCTTGCCATGTATACCGCGAGCCTGTCAAGAATCTGGGGCAGGATGTCGGGGCTTTTTCGAGGTTCGAGGCTCTGCCTGCCAGGTGCTTTGGATCTTCTCCCAGGCCCGGCGGGCGCCCTCCATTTGCTCCACGGTCGGCGGCTCCGGGCTGTAGCGGGCATGCACGTAGCCGTCTGTGATGGCGTTCAGGGCATCCTGGGCGCCGGGTAGCAGGCGGGCCAGCGCCCGGCGGTACTCGATGGGCGTCTGCCCGCGGCGCCGGGGGCATCCCTGATCGCGTGCGGCGGCCAGCAGCGCCTGGTAGATCGCCCGGATCACCCGCCGGGTGTGGATCTCGTCCTCCAGTGAGAGGAACGGATGCAGCACTGTCCTCCGCATCCCGCGCAGCCGTTGGATCCATCGGTGCCACAGGGCCTTCCATTGCGTGCGCAGGAGCTCACGGGACAGGATCAGGTCCCTCTCCTCCTCGATCTCCTCCTCCGTCTCCAGCCGGACGCGCTGCAGCGCCATGGCGAAGATCAGGCCCAAAACCAGGACGGTGACGATCAACAGGGCCCAGCGGGCCGGCTCGGAGAGGGTCATCAGCTGGTCCGGCGCGTCCAATTCCTCCGCCTCCAGCTCCTGCAGGGAGTCGAGGGAGAACATCTTGCCGAGCAGGGCTGCCAGCCACTCGACCAGGGGGATCAGGATCACGAAGAGGGGGTACAGGATCAGGTAGAGGAGGTAGCTGAGGAAGGCGATGACCGTGTATATCACGCGGCCGATGGCGTTCACGACGCCGCCGATCCAACCCAACACCCGGGCCACGTCCGCGGGGGCGATGAGGGCGCTCATAGCCAGGCCGAGCCCCAGTAATCCGAGGATGATGGAGAGCATGCTGACCAGCCAGTGACGGCTCAGTTGGAGCCGGGCGCCGATGCGTCGCCTGCCCACCCCGCGCCCCATCTCCAGGCTGGAGAGGGCCAATGCCGCCATGCTGGTGGCGAAGAAGAGGACGATGACGTGTTCCGCCCCGGTGGGGAGGCCCCGCCGATCTGCCATCGCGACCACGACCAGGATGACGAGCATGATGAAGCCGGTGGTGAAGGCTCCCCAGACGTTGTCGTGGATGGGGGGCATCCGGCCATCCAGCAGGCCGCGCAGCCACAGGTAAATGGCGATGACCAGGGCGATGAAGAGCGGCGGCGTGACGGCGCCCCAGTGGGTCAGGTCCGTTCCCAGGATGCCCATCCAGCGCATGTTCCACAAGGGATATCGGCCGCGGTAGAACTGCCACCAGAGGACCAGCAGGATGGCGCCGAAGCCGATCAAGGTCGTCTGGAGGCGGGCTCGGCTGAGTACCCGGGTGCCGGCCGGGGTCCAACGCGCCGTCGCCATACTGGTCAACGACAGCCCGAGGATCAGCGAGGCGGGCAAGAGGGCCCGGTGATAAGAGGGAGCCAGCCATCGGCGGGCGAATTCCAGCCACAGCCAGAGCCAGCAGGTGCGTTGGACGGCGAGCGTGGCCGGCAGCATCGCCTCGCTAACCCAATTCCAGCGCTTCCAATTCACGCCACACCTCGTGTCCACCGATATGGTAATATCGGATGCCTGGGGGAGGTGTGTCCAGTCGTTTTTCCCCTAGCCCGACGAGGGAGACGCCGTACTCCCGATTCCTCAGGTCCACCAGCGTCCGGGAAAGTCGATCGTTCAGGAGGGGGCTCACGACGATGACGGTGGAGCCGTACCGCAGGTTCGGCGCTTCCACCTGGAGGATCGCTTCGATGGGCCACCGTCCGTACATCACAACCCGGGTCAGCGCCTCCAGAACCCAGGTGAGCTGGTCGGGGTGGCTTCCGGGGCGGATGCGGATGCGACGGCCGCCGGGCTGGGTGACGGAGTTGACGTACAGGCCAATGGGGTATCCCTCGCCCCACGCCCAACGTGCGATGGAGGCCGCCGTGGTGATGGCGAACTCCTGCAGCTCCCGATCGATCCCCTCGTAGCGGTATTCGAAGGTGTTGACGTTGAGGAAGATCGCTATGGGACGGCTGGCGGATGGCTCGAACACCTTGGTTTGGAGCTCATTGCGGCGCGCGGTGGCCTTCCAGTGGATATGGCGAAAGCTGTCTCCCGGGATGTACTCTCGTGCGCCCATGAGCCGGATGGGGTCCTCCAGCACGCGGCGCGGCGTTTTGAAGTCGCCGAAGGGATGTCGGGCGGGCAACCCCAGCGCGGTGAGCGGCACGATGCGGGGATAGACCAACAGCGTCTGGGTGTCCTGGAACTTCTCCCGCTTGATGGAGAACCCGAAGAGATCGCCCGAGATGATCTCCACGGGGCCGAATTCCCAGGCGCCGCGGTGGGCGCCGCGGATCCGGTAGTGACGCGTCACCCGCTCGTACCAACGAAGCGAGAGGAGGTTGATCAGGAGCCGGCGGCCGGGGCGATAACTGCTGTGTAGGCGGCCGGTGAGAAGCTCCACATCCGCCGGGAACTCGTCCTCGGCGCGTAGCCACGCCAGCGGCAGGGGCTTGGCGTTCACGATCTCGATGTAGAGGTCGGTTTCCTCCCCATAGAACAGCCGCGTCGATCCGAAACGTCGGCGATAACCGACGCCGGCGAGACAGTAGCGCGTCCACAGGTGAGAGGCTGCCCCGATCAGGGCCAAGAGCAGGCCCATCATGAGCAGAAGGCTGTGGTGCAGGATCGCGCTCAGGATAAAGATGATGCCGACGACTACCCACCAGGCTTTTTCCATAGGGTGAGGGGCTCTCCTCGTTGGTCATCTCACGCGCTGCTATGAGGGGACCGTGACTGGCGTTGTGGAGATGAATCTTCCACATCCATTATCGTCCCCGGGCCGGGAATCGTCAACCCCGGGGAGAGCGGGAAACGGCGGGGGCACGGCCGGGTGTCCCTACGGAAGTTGCCCCGCACCCTGATGACAACATCCTTGTATGGGGTTGCGATCAATGCTATAATGAAGTTGCATGAACGAAAGTGCATGGTTTGCCTATCGCTCCAGAGGTATCGTTCCGCTTCCCCCTCGCAAGGAGGTTTTCACGGCGCGTTGTGAGTGATCCCCGTCGAGTGCAGGGAAAGGAGGCAGTCTGATGTATAAGGGCCGAATGTTCCTGATGGTGACGTGGTTGGTCATCTCCGTACTGGCGTTGGGGGCCTGTCAATACCAACCGCCCCCGCCGGCCGCAGCCCCAGCTGCGGAGGAAGCAGGTGCCGAGGAGGAAGAGGTCGTTACGCTGCTCTGGGCTTTTTGGGGAAGCCCGCAGGAGGCCAAGACCCACCAGAGCGTCGCCGACGCCTTCATGGCTGAACATCCCAACATCAAGATCGAGACCATGGTGGAGCCCTGGAGCGACTACTTCACCAAGATTCAAACCCTCTGGGCCAGCGGCGACCCGTCCGTGATCCCCGATGTGCTCTTCCTGTGGCCGACGCCTCGGTACGCTGCCCAGGGCGTGCTGGAGAATCTCGACCCCTGGATTGAGAAGAGCGGCTATGACCTGAGCGACTACTGGCCTGCCCTGCTGGAGTCGGCCATGTGGAACGGCAGCGTCTACGGCCTGCCACGGGACATCGGGCTGGAGGTGCTCTACTATCGCAAGGACATCTTCGACGAGGCAGGGGTGGCCTATCCCACTGAGGACTGGACCTGGGATGACCTGGTGGCGGCCGCTGAGAAGCTCACCATCGTCGAGCCCAGCGGCCGGGTGAAGCGCTACGCCCTGGGTATGGAGGGCGGAAAGTATCAGCTATGGGTCGGCCAGAATTACGGCAGCATCCTGGACGATATGCGGAATCCCTCCCGGTGTACGCTGACCGAGCCGGCGGCCATGGAGGCCATTCAGTTCTTCGCCGACCTGATGAACAAGAACTACGCCATGCGGGACGCCAATCTCAGCCAGGCCGGCGGTGACACGGCCGTGTTCCTCAGCGGCCAGGTGGCCATGATCATCCAGAACTCCAGCCGGGTGTCGGCGTTCAACGAGGCGGGGCTGGACTATGACGTCCAGGTGGTTCCCATCCCCAAGGGCGGGCAGCGCTCCGCTTCTGCCGGTGGCGCAGCCTGGGTGATGAGCGCCGCCAGCGATAACAAGGAGGCGGCCTGGACCTTCCTGAGCTGGCTGCAAAGCAAGGATGGCGGCCAGCGCCTCTACACCGAGTCCGGGGAGATCTTCCCCGCGCTGAAGTCTGTGGCCTACTCCGACGTCTTCCTCCGCTCCGGGAAGCCACCGGCCAACCGCAAGGCCTTCCTCATCGAGGCGGAGAACGCCAAGGTCGGGCGGTTCGGCTACTTCGATGAGTGGGGTGAGCTGAACGGCTCCATCATCCTGCCGGGGATGCAGCGCATCTGGGCGGGCGAGGACCCCGAGAAGGTGGTGCCGGAGGTCTGCGAACAGGTGGATGCCTTCCTGGCGGAGCACGGCTATCCCAAGTGATCCGGGGCCCCTGGGTGTGGTCCAAACGAGAGAGATGAGGTAACGTGATGGGTCATGCGGCCGCATGGCCCATCACCTTGTTCTCCCCTGATGCGTGGTCGCGATCCCTCCATCCTGTAGGTCATCGTGGTCCGGAGAGTGAGCCATGACCGTTGCACACGGCCGATCCGTTCCCACCGCGAGTCGCCGGTGGTTTCGGTGGCGCCCTGATCAGCAGTGGGAGGCCTATCTCTTCCTGGTGCCCAGCCTGATCGGGTTCCTGATCTTCACCGCCCTTCCCGTGATCGCCTCCCTGGCGTTGAGCTTTGTGCATTGGAACCTGCTCACCCCGCCGATCTTCGTCGGCGTGGCGAATTACGTGCAGCTCCTGACCCGCGATCGCATCTTCCAGAAGGTGTTCTGGAACACGGCCTATTTCATCGTCACGATCGTGCCGCTGCAATTGATCCTGGGGCTGATGATGGCCGTGGCCCTGAATCGCCCGATCCGGGGGCGGACGGTTTATCGGCTGATCTATTTCATGCCCGTGGTCACCACCATCGTGGCGGCCGCCCTCATCTTCCAGTGGATGTTCAACCGGGATTTCGGCGTGGTCAGCGCCATGATCTGGAAGCTGGCCGAATGGACGGGGCTTCCCATCACGCCGCCCGATTGGTTGAACAGCCCGACCTGGGCCCGGCCGGCCGTCGTCATCCTCACCCTCTGGAAGAACACCGGCTTCACCATGGTGATCTATCTGGCCGGCTTACAGGCCATCCCTCGCGAGCTTTACGATGCGGCCGAGGTGGATGGGGCGAACGCCTGGCAGCGTTTCCGGCACATCACGGTGCCCATGGTGAGCCCGACCACGTTCTTCCTGCTGGTGATCCAGATGATCGGCGCCTTCCAGCTCTTCAGCGAGCCGTACGTGATGACCCGGGGCGGCCCGGCCCAGGCGACCCTGACCATCGTCTACTACATCTATCAGAACGCCTTCGAGTTCGGGCGCATGGGCAAGGCCTCGGCCATCGCCTGGGTGTTGTTCGCCTTCATCTTCGTCTTCACGTTCATCCAGACCCGATTGCAACGACATTGGGTGCATTACGAGGCGGGGGAGTAGGCCCATGGTTGCACGTATGCGATCCACACTCCTCGGCAGAAGGCATCCTCGATCGGGCTCGTGGGTGGCCCATCTGGCGCTGCATGGGGCGTTGTTGGCCGGCAGCGTTCTCATGCTATTGCCCTTCGCCTGGATGCTCAGCACCTCGTTGAAGGAGCCCCGGGAGGTCTTCGCCTATCCGCCCGTGTGGATCCCCAGCCGGATCGCCTGGGAGAATTACGTGGAGACGGTCTCGGTCATGCCCTTCGGCCGCTTCTACCTGAACAGCGCCATCGTCGCCGTCAGCATCACCGCCCTTCAGATCCTGACCTCCTCGCTGGCGGCCTTTGCCTTCGCCCGGCTGCGCTTTTGGGGCCGTGAGCCGCTTTTCATGCTCTACCTGGCCACCCTGATGATCCCCTTTCAGGTGACCATGATCCCGAATTTCATCCTTATCCGTTATCTGGGCTGGTACGATTCCTATAAAGCGCTGATCCTGCCGCCGGCGTTTTCGGCCTTCAGCACCTTCCTGTTGCGCCAGTACATGCGCACTATCCCAATGGATCTGGACGAGGCCGCTCGTATCGACGGCGCGTCCTCCTGGCGTATCTGGGGACAGGTGATCATGCCGCTGAGCGGCCCGGCGATCGCCGCCCTCTCCATCTTCGTCTTCCTGGGGGCCTGGAACGACTTCCTGTGGCCCCTGGTGATCACGGCCTCGCTGGACATGCGTACGCTGCCCGTGGGCCTGAGTGCCTTTCAGGGGCAGTATAATGTACAATGGCATCTGCTGATGGCCGGGTCCGTGATCGCCCTGATCCCGGTGTTGGTCGTGTACATCGTCGCCCAGAGGTGGTTCGTAGAGGGGATCACGCTCTCGGGCATGGGAGGACGTTGATCGGATGGAGTGTGAGAAGCGATGAGTGAACGGCGCGTGTTGCTTGGAATATTCGCCCACCCGGACGATGAGAGCTTTGGCCCGGGGGGGACGCTGGCCCGCTACGCCGCCGAGGGTGTGGACGTTCATGTGATCGTGGCGACCGATGGCGACGCCGGTTCCGTGGAGGATGTGGATCGCCTGAAGGGCCACAGCAGCCTGGCGGAGGTGCGGGCGGAGGAGCTGGCGAAGGCTGCGGAGGCGTTGGGCCTTGCCGGCGTGTGGACGCTGCCCTATCGGGATAGCGGGATGCGGGGCAGTCCGGACAATCGGCATCCCCGTGCGCTGATTCAGCAGCCGCTGGATGCGCTGGTGGAGGAGCTGGTGCGGCTGATCCGCCGGCTGCGCCCCCAGGTGATCATCACGCACGATCCGTTCGGCGGATACGGTCACCCGGATCATATCCTGGTCTCCCGGGCGGCCACCGCGGCCTTTCATCTCGCCGCCGATCCGGACGCGGCGCGGGAGGGCGATCGACCGCCGTATCGCCCTCAGAAGCTCTATTACACGGCGATGAACAAGCGCGTGCTCCGGTGGATCGTGCGGCTGATGCGGCTTGCGGGACAGGATCCGACGGCCATTGGGCGCAACCGGGACATCAACCTGGCGGAGATCAGCCGGCAGGAGACGCCCGTGCATGCGCGAATCGATGTGTCCGCGTACCTGCCACGGAAGGAGGCGGCCAGCCGGGCTCACGCCAGCCAGTATAGCGGCGGGCCTTCCTTCGTGAAGGTTTTGCCGCCCTTTTTGCGCCGCCGTGTTTTGAGCACGGAGGTCTTCACGCGGGCCTTCCCACCGCCGACCGGGCGGGTCGAGACCGACCTGTTCGACGGGGTGGAGCTTGAATAAATCGAAGGAGGAAACATGAGACCGATAAGCAAGGTTGCACCGGACTGGTGGGATTACACCACGCTCGATCGGGAGATCCTGGATGACGCCGCCCGGCTGACGGCGGACGACCTGTTGGGGCTGAGCCGGGAGGGGTTCACCGTTCGGTTCTACGACACCGTCGAGGAGTTCTATCTGGCCGAGGCGTTGGAGTACATCACGGCCTGGATGCAGGCCACGGACGATGAGCCCGCCGGTATCTGCGGCCCCATCGGGCCCACCGAGCAGTTGCCCCTGGTGGCGCGCTTGGTCAACGAGCTGGGCATCTCCTTGCGGAACTGCCACTTCTGGGGCATGGACGAGTGGGTCGTGGATGGCAAGGAGGTGGGGATGGACTTCCCCCTCAGCTTCGCCAGGGCGGACATGGAGCTGTGCTTCAACCGCATCCGCCCCGAGCTGGCCATGCCCAAGGAGAACATCCATTTCCCGGCGGCCGACCCCACGGAGTACATCCAGAGCTGGGAGATGGCGCGATGCGTGGTCATGCAGGGGGGCCAGGGGGAGGTCAAGCACTGGGCCTTCAACGACCCGCCCAAGCGTGAGGGAAAGTACGTGGACGAGCCGCCCCCGCCGGAGGAATATCGCAAGCTCGGCACGCGAGTGGTGGACCTCCATCCCATGACGATCATTCAGAACGCACGCACCTCCGGCGGCGGCGTGGTGCAGAACGTGCCCACCCAGGCGGTCACCGTCGGCCCGATCGAGACGTGGAAGGCGGAGAAGGTGTCGATCTGGCACGCGGGCAATCATGACAATCCGTTCGGCATGCGCCTGACGACGCTGATGATCTCCAAGCGGATTGTGGACACGTCCGTGCCCATGTCCCTGCTGGCTGATCACCCGAACGTGCAGTTCAATTTCCTGCGGAGCGGGATCGGGACCTGCGAGACGGAGATGCATTGATGGGGGCGGGAGGGGAAATTCGGTTCCATCCACATATCAAGATTTGCTTCTTCCTGCTCCTGCGTGTACAATGATTTTGCGGGCCTGAGTGCCCGATCAATGGTGAGTCGGTGCCCTACTCATCGCCGGGAAGGCCCGGAGGGGTAGGGCTTTATCTTTGGTTCGGGAGGGGGCAATGCAGTTCGCCGACCTGTTGGGAGGCGAGGCGCTGACTTTTGACGACGTGTTGCTGGTCCCCGGCTACGCGGAGGTCTTGCCTTCCGAGGTGGACCTGCGCACCCAGCTGCACGAGAAGCTCGTGCTCAACATCCCGGTGTTGTCCGCCGCCATGGACACGGTGACGGAGGCCCGGATGGCCATCGCGCTGGCCCGGCAGGGTGGCATGGGGGTCATCCACCGGAACCTCAGCCCGGAGGAGCAGGCCGACGAGGTGGACAAGGTCAAGCGTTCCGAGTCCGGCATGATCGTGGACCCCATCACGCTGGGGCCGGATGCCACGCTGGCCGAGGCCGAGGCCATCATGTCGCGTTATCACATCTCCGGCGTGCCCATCACCGACAACGGCCGGCTGGTGGGCATCCTCACCAATCGGGACATCCGGTTTGCCACCCGCTTCGACGCCTCCGTTCGGGAGTACATGACGTCGGAGGGGCTCATCACGGCGCCGGTGGGCACCTCGTTGGAGGAGGCCAAGGCGATCCTGCACAAGTACCGGATCGAAAAGCTGCCGCTGGTGGATCAGGATTTCCGCCTGCGTGGCCTGATCACGTATAAGGATATCCTGAAGAAGCAGGACTTCCCCAACGCGGCGACCGACGATCAGGGACGGCTCCTGGTCGCCGCCGCCGTGGGGGTGGGCCAGGACCTGGAGGATCGCCTGGAGCTGTTGCTGGATGCCGGGGTGGATGCGGTGGCCGTGGACACGGCGCATGGCCATTCCGCCGCGGTGTTGCAGGCGGTGCGTCGGATCAAGATGATCGCCCCGGACCTCCCCGTGTTGGCCGGGAACGTGGTCACGGCCGAGGGAGCGGAGGCGCTGATCGAGGCGGGCGCTGATGTGATCAAGGTAGGGGTTGGCGCCGGGTCCATCTGCACCACTCGTGTCGTGGCCGGGGCGGGCGTGCCGCAGATGACGGCCATCGCCGAGTGTGCGGCTGCGGCGCGGCCGCGCGGCGTCCCCGTCATCGCCGATGGCGGCATCAAGTACTCCGGTGACATCGTGAAGGCCCTGGCGGCCGGGGCGGACGCCGTCATGTTGGGGTCGCTCCTGGCCGGCCTGGACGAGTCGCCCGGGGAGATGGTGATCTACGAGGGGCGACGATTCAAGGAGTACCGGGGCATGGGCTCCCTGGGCGCCATGAAGGGGCGTGCCCGGGATCGCTACGCCTCCTCCCAGGATGCGAGCGACCTGGACGCGTCCACCGGCAAGCTGGTGCCGGAGGGGATCGAGGGACAGGTGCCGTACAAGGGGCGCCTGGCGGATTACATGTTCCAGTTGATGGGAGGGCTGCGCTCGGGCATGGGATATGTGGGCGCGGCGAACTTGCGGGAGTTGCGGGAGAAAGCCCGCTTCGTGCGTATCACGAACGCTGGATTCATCGAGAGCCATCCGCACAGTGTCTTCATCACAAAAGAGGCGCCAAATTATCAGGTCACCCCGCGCTAGGCGATGCCGCCTGACGCGGGCTGCTTGGGTGCGCGAGCTAACCGCCTTTTCCGGATTCGACAGTGGAGGCAGGGTGGGCGGTTTGACGCACATATCGCCAGCAGGCAGGAGCCATGGCCGGCATACCGATCGAGGATCGGGTGTGCTGGCCTATTTTACTTTCCGCAGCCGTAGCCATTCGGAGATGGGGATCTCATGATCTATTGCGTTGAGGTGTCGACCCGAGAGGGGATCCGTGATGCGCGCGGGGAGAGCATCCTGCGGCAGGTGGACGCGTTGGGCATCGATGGCGTGAACGCCGTCCGCGTGACGGACCTGTATTTCCTGCAAGGGGATCTGGACCCTGAGGCCGTGGAGCGGCTGGCCGACACGCTGTTACACGATCCGGTGGTGGAGGAGGCCCGGTGGCATCCGTTTCCCGACGGGGCCGGGGACCGTTCGGCCCCCGGCGCGTGGGTCGTCGAGGTGTCCCTGTTGCCGGGCGTGACCGACAGCGTGGCCGAGAGCCTGTTGGAGGGCGCTCGCATGATCGGCGTGGCGGGGTTGGAGCGTGCGGCCACGGGCCAGCGCTACACGCTGCAGGGCGCCCTGAGCGAGTATCAGGCGCGCCTCATCGCCGAGCGCCTGCTGGTCAACGAGGTCATCCAGACATACGCGATCAACCGGGCGATCGACCCGCCGTTTGTGCCGGTGCAGGAGGCCGACGATACGGTGGAGGTGATCCCCATCACCGAGGCGGACGACGACGCCCTGGAGGCCATCAGCCGGGAGCGCCGCCTGTCCCTGGATTTGAACGAGATGCGGGCCATCCAGGCTTACTATCGCCGGGAGGGCCGCGAGCCCACCGACGTGGAGCTGGAGACCCTGGCGCAGACCTGGTCGGAGCACTGCGTGCACAAGACGTTCAAGGCGTTCATCACCTATGAGGAGCCGGGGCCGGACGGGACCCCGCGTCATCGTCACATCGATTCGTTGCTCAAGACGTACATTCGCGCCGCCACGGAGCGGGTCGACAAGTCCTGGGTGCGCTCCGCTTTCGTGGATAACGCGGGCATCGTGGCCTTTGACGATCGATTCGACCTGGCCTTCAAGGTGGAGACGCACAACCACCCTTCGGCGCTGGAGCCGTTCGGCGGGGCCAACACGGGGGTGGGAGGCGTCGTGCGGGATGTTCTGGGGGTCAGCGCCCGGCCTATCGCGAACACGGACGTGCTCTGCTTCGGCCCACAGGATCTGCCGTTCTCCGAGCTGCCGACCGGTGTGTTGCATCCCCGCCGCATCGCCGACGGGGTGACGGCTGGCATCGAGGATTACGGCAACAAGATGGGGATCCCCACAGTCAATGGGGCCATCCTCTACGATCCGGGTTACACGGCCAACCCGCTGGTGTTCTGCGGCTGTCTCGGGATCCTGCCTCATGGTGCCCACCCTCGCGAGCCGCAGCCCGGCGATCTGGTCGTCGTGATCGGCGGGCGCACGGGGCGCGATGGGCTGCGCGGCGCCACCTTCTCCTCCATGGAGATGACCCACGAGACGGGCGAGGTGGCCGGCAGCGCGGTGCAGATCGGGCATCCCATCCACGAGAAGCAGGTGCTGGAGGTCGTGTTGCGGGCCCGGGACGAGAGGCTGTACACGGCCATCACCGATTGCGGCGCGGGCGGGCTCTCCTCGGCCGTGGGCGAGATGGGGGCCGAGCTGGGCGCGGAGGTACATCTGGACCGGGTGCCGCTGAAGTACGCCGGCCTGCGTCCCTGGGAGATCTGGCTGAGCGAGGCGCAGGAGCGCATGGTGTTGGCCGTGCCGCCCGATCGCTGGCCGCGCCTGCAGGAGATCTGCAAAGGCCAGGACGTGGAGGCCACGGTGCTGGGGACGTTCACCGGCGACGGCCAGCTGACCCTGTACTATGGCGATCGCGTGGTCGGCCGGCTGTCCACGGACTTCCTGCATAACGGCATCCCACGTCGACATCTGCGTGCCGTGTGGACCCCGCCGGCCGTCTCGGAGCCCCATCTCCCTGGCCCGTCGGACCTGACGGCGGACCTACTGGCGTTGCTGGCCGATCCCGACACGCGCAGCAAGGAGGACGTCGTTCGCCGTTACGATCACGAGGTGCAGGGCGGCACGGTGGTGAAGCCGTTTGTCGGGCGGGAGGACGCCGGGCCGAGCGATGCCGCCGTGCTGTATCCGGGGGGAGAGATCGGAGATTGGGGATCACGCCGCGGGATCGCGATAGCTTGTGGGATTCGCCCTCGCTATGGGTTCATTGACCCGTACGCCATGGCGTGGGCGGCGGTGGACGAGGCGATCCGGAACTGCGTCGCCGTGGGCGCGGATCCGGACCGGATCGCGTTGCTGGACAATTTCTGTTGGGGGAACCCCAGCCTGCCGGATCGGTTGGGCGCGCTGGTGCGCTGTGCGCAGGGATGCTACGACGCCGCGGTGGCTTACGGCGCTCCCTTTGTCTCCGGCAAGGACAGCCTGAACAACGAGTACACCGATGCGGAGGGCCGCAAGCGCGCCATCCCCGGCACCCTGCTCATCTCGGCGTTGGGGATCGTGCCGGACGTGCGGCGGACGGTGACGATGGACCTGAAGGCCCCTGGGGATTGGCTGTACGTGGTGGGGGTAACGGCCGACGAGTTGGGCGGGTCGAGTTATTACCATCGGCACGGGGAGCTGGGGGCGAACGTGCCGCAGCCGCCCGAGCGAGGGATCGAGCGGTATCGGGCGCTGCACCGGGCCATCGCCCAGGGGATCGTTCGGGCATGTCACGATTGCTCCGAGGGCGGTTTGGCCGTGGCCCTCGCCGAGATGTGTCTGGCGGGGGGATTGGGGGCGGAGGTGCACCTGGCCGATGTGCCGCGGGCGGATGGCGTCGATCGGGATGACGTGGTGGCGTTCAGCGAGTCGTTGGGGCGCTTCATCGTGGAGGTGACGCCGGAGGATGCGCCCGCGTTTGAGGCGTGTCTGGAGGGGCAGCCGATCGCTCGGATTGGGCGTGTGCGGGAGGGCGGCCGGGTGCAGATGGTGGGCCTTGACGGTCGCCTTGTGATCGACGTGGACCTCTCAGCGATCGAGCGGGCCTGGCGCGGATAGGAGGCAGAACGTGAAGCGTGAAGCGGGAAGCGGAGAGCGGAGAGCGGAGAGCAGGGGGCGAAGAGCGTTACGTTTTACGCATTACGCAATACGCATTACGTTTTCCTCTTTACCCCTTACGTTTTTGGGAATCCTCGCCTGGCTTCTCATCGCCTGCGCCGGCAACGGCCCCAGCCCGATCCCGCCCACGGCCACGCCTCCGGTCCCCACGGCGCCCCGGCCGACGGCGTTGCCCAGCCCGACGCCGACGCCGGAGTATTTAGGCCTGGTTCGGCCCGACGGCCCGCTGCCGATTGGGCATCTGGTCTTCTCCACGGCGAACAGCGGCCGGGAGGAGGAAGGTGTGGTGTTGTGGGCCCGCTCGGCGCAGCGGGATGATCTCCAGGTCCTTTTGGCGGACACGTCGGATGCGTTGTGGGAGTGCGCCGCTCAGGGATCTGGCCTCTGTGCCGTCGGTGATCGAACGGGACAGGTGTACACCATCGTACCTCCCGAATCGCTGGTGCCGTTGTTGCCGGCGGGCGAGGGCTTGCAGCGAGTGTTCATATCGCCGCCGGGCAACTATGTGGGCCTGGTGAGCGAGGGTTTCATGGTGCTGACCAGCCTGTCGGATCCTTCGGATGTGGTCAACGTGCCGGATATCCCGGCTGTACGGGATGTGGCGTGGAGCGCCGACGGCACCCGGCTGGCGTTCGTCGTGCTGGGTGAGCGGGAGTCGCTCTACGTGATGCGGTTGGGCCCGGAGGGCGTGCCGCCCGCGTTGATCGCCCAGGAGGATGAGGTGCGGTCCCCGGTCTGGGCCGGAGAGCAGCGCAAGCTGGCCTTTGTGGTGCGCGGGTTGGAATCGGCCAGAGGGGGATCGCCTCAGCGTCGGGATGTGTTCGTCGCCGATCTGGAGACGGATGAGTACGTGAACATCACGGAGGCGTTCGGCCCGTTTGTGGGCTGGCGCCCCGCGCAGCCGTTCGGAGGGGATGGGCTGGCCTGGGGGCCGGACGGCGAGGCGTTGGACTTTGTGTGGGTGCCGCCGGACGAGCGCCCGGATCGGGGGCGTCTGTATCGCTGGTTCTCCGGGTTGGATCCATACGCGGTCATGCCCGTTCTCTACGCGGAGGGGCAGGGATGGAGCGGCCCTCAGTGGTCGCCGGATGGCGTGTGGGAGGCCGCGGTCGCTCCCATCGAGGCGCGGGGCGGAGCGGGCGAGCTGTGGGTGAGCCCGGCCGGGGAGGAGTCCTGGACGGCGATCAGCCCGCCTGCCCACTCGGTGGCGCGCTTCGTCTGGTCTCCGGATAGCCAGTACCTCGCCTATGAGGTGCCTGGTGATGGCATCTGGGTGGTGCCGGTCACCGGAGGTCAGCCACAGCGCGTCGTTTCGGTCGGCGAGCCATATCAGGTGCGGCGCCTTCGCTGGGTTTCGGAACGCGAGTAGGATACCAGCTTGGCGATCTCCCATGTCTCACCGCCGAGACGCGGAGAGCGTGAGGAAGATCAATCCATTCGTCGTCTGAGAGCGTGTCTGGGAAATGTCGTCGCTTCTGCTATGGAGAGGCTCGGAGGAGCGGAGTCCCTCTGGAAAAAGTCCTTCTTCCGCCTTTGACCTGCCTGGCCTCGGCCCGGGTCCTTCGGAAAGGGCCGAGAAAGGCAGGTGCAGGCCGGAAAAGTGAGGTTTCCGTGGAGGGAAGGTCCCTTCCACACCTCCCCCTGAGGAGCTGGTAGCTGGGGGAGATCCTCAGATACGCTCTGAGAGAACGAGTTCGATCAGGACGTGAGTGCGCATGAAACCTCCTGTTTTGATTCTGCATGCAAACGGGACGAACCGGGACCGTGAGGCCGCATGGGCGTGCGAGCTGGCGGGCGGCGCTCCGGAGATCGTCCACATCAACCAGTTGATCGCCGGTGAGCGTCGGCTGATGGATTACCGGATGCTGGTCTTGCCCGGCGGGTTCTCCTACGGCGACGACCTGGGCGCGGGCAAGTTGTGGGCGGTGGCGCTGCGCCATCGGTTGGCGGACGACCTGGCCGCGTTCGTGGAGGCGGGACGGCCGGTCCTGGGCATCTGCAACGGCTTTCAGGTGTTGGTGAAGTCGGGCCTGTTGCCAGGGGGGATGGACGGAGGGCGACGGACAATAGACAACAGGCGACAGACGATAGACGATGGACGACAGACGATAGACGACGGACGGTGGACGGAGGGCGGGAGACGGAAGCCGGGGAGTTTAGAGCCGTCGTCCTTCGCCCTTCGCCCTTCGTCAATGCAGGTGGTGACCCTCACGCGTAATGATTCCGCCCGCTTCGAGTGTCGTTGGGTGTACCTGCGGCCCCAGCCGGAGAGCCCGTGTATCTTCACGCAGGGATTGGATGGACTCATCTACTGCCCCGTGGCGCATGGCGAGGGGAAATTCGTCGCCCGGGATGAGGAGACGTTGGCCGTGCTGGAGCAGAAGGGGCTCGTCGCGCTGCGATATGTGGGGCCGGACGGCCGCTCCGCCGGATATCCCTGGAACCCCAACGGCTCCCAGGCGGATATCGCGGGGATCTGCAACCCGACCGGGACGATCTTGGGGCTGATGCCACATCCGGAGGATCACATCATCCCGGAGCAGCACCCGCGCTTCCATCGCGGGGAGCGAGGTTCCCTGGGCCTGCCGCTGTTTCGGAACGGTGTGCGATACGCGGCGGAGGTGTGAGGCGGGGAGCGTGGAGCGTGGGGCGGGGAGCGTGGAGCGACGAGGCGGTAATGCTTATCACGACATTGCTCTATGCCAAAGTAGGGGCGCAGTGGCGCTGCGTCCATTTAAGAAGCGTGAAGCGGAGAGTGTGATATGAAGGTGTTGGCACTGGACTGGTCGCGAGCGCGTGTGCTTGGAGGGATCGCGCTTTTTGCGGCGCTGACGGCGTTGACAGCACGGGTGGTGATTCCTTTACCGTTCACGCCGGTGCCGGTGACGCTGCAGGTATTGGCTGTACTGCTGGCGGGGCTGACCCTGGGAGCGCGAGGAGGCGCGGCCAGTCAGTTGGCCTATCTGACGGCCATCGCTTTGGGGCTTCCGCTTTCTGCCAGAGGCTTGAGCGGGCCGGCGGCCTTCCTGGGCCCCACGGGCGGCTATCTGATCGCGTTCGCTCCCGCGGCCTATGTGGTGGGCGCGCTGGCTCGGCCGGGTTGGCGCGTGTGGATGGCCGCGCTGGCGGGCATCGGTGTGATCTACCTGGGCGGCGCGAGCTGGCTGGCCGTCTGGCTGGGTGGTGATTGGGGCAAGGCATGGACCATGGGCGTGGCCCCGTTCATCGTGGTGGATCTGGGCAAGGCGTTGGTGGCGGCCGCGGTGGCCGATGGTGCTCGCCGTTTGGTGGGGCCGACCAGGACGGGGTGATCTTTCTCCGCCGCCGGTTGTCCGCTACATTTTCGTGGTGATGTGGAGTGGGAGAGTGATATGACCGTTACAGCCGTTGTGGGCGCGCAGTGGGGGGATGAGGGCAAGGGGCGCGTGGTGGACTATCTTGCCCAGCGTGCAGATGTGGTGATCCGATTCCAGGGAGGGGATAACGCCGGCCATACCGTCGTGAATGAGTTCGGCACATTCCGGCTGCATCTGGTGCCCTCCGGGATCTTCAATCCTCAGACCCGATGCATCGTGGGCACGGGCACTGTGGTGAACCCGGAGACGCTCATGGAGGAGATGCGGGAGCTGTCCGAGGCTGGGGTATCGCTGGATAACCTGTGGCTCTCCGACCGGGCGCATGTGGTGTTGCCGTATCATCGCTTGCTGGACGGGCTGGAGGAGCAATCCCGGGGGCGGGCGCAGATCGGCACGACCAAGCGTGGCATTGGGCCGGCCTACGCGGACAAGGCCGCCCGGCATGGGGTTCGGCTGGGTGATCTTACCCGGCCGGATTACCTGCGTCAGCGTCTGTCGTTGGTGATCGAGCGCAAGAATCGGACCCTGGCGTATTTCGGCCAGCCGCCTGTGGATTTGGAGGAGCTATTGGAGCGGGCGATCGCCTGGGGCAAGATGCTGGCGCCGAGGATCGTGGACACGTTGCCCATGATCCAGGAGGCGGTGCGAGGCGGCCAGGAAGTGTTGTTGGAGGGCCAGCTGGGCGCTATGCGTGACCTCGATTGGGGCATCTACCCGTATGTGACCTCGTCGAACCCGCTGGCGGGAGCCGCCTGCGCGGGGGCCGGGCTTCCCCCCACCGCCATCGATCGGGTGATCGGCGTGGTGAAGGCGTACTCCACCGCGGTGGGGGCCGGGCCGTTCCCGGTGGAGCTAAAAGACGAGGTCGGAGAGCAGCTGCGCGAGGTCGGCCAGGAATATGGCGCCACCACCGGCCGGCCGCGGCGTTGTGGCTGGTTTGACGCGGTGGCCGTGCGGCATTCGGCCTGGTTGAACGGCTTCACCAGCCTGGCCGTGACCAAGCTCGACGTGTTGGACGGCTTCTCCGAGATCAAAATCTGCGTGGGGTACCGGCTGAACGGCGAAGTCATTGAGCATGTGCCGGATACGCCGGTGCTGGAGCAGGTGACGCCGGTATACGAGACGTGGCCGGGCTGGCTGACATCCACCCGCGAGGCCCGGACGTGGGATGATCTGCCCGAGGCGGCGCAGGCTTACCTGAATCGCATCTCGGAGCTGGCGGGTGTCCCCATTCGGTACGTATCCGTGGGCCCTGAACGGGATCAATTAATCGTGTTGTAGAGGAGCAAATCGCCAGCTCGCCGACTCGCTGATTCGCTGACTCGCTTCTTCGTTGAATCGCCAGGAAACGCTCGATGAAAGAGGGACCAACGTTTTCTCACGAAGAGTACCTTTCGCCCTTCACGTGGCGGTACGGCTCGCCGGAGATGCGGAGGCTGTGGAGCGAGGCGCATAAGCGCCGGCTGTGGCGACGCATCTGGGTGGCGATGGCCGAGGCTCAGAGCGAGGCCGGGCTGGTGACCGCCGAGCAGGTGGCCGATCTGCGCGCCCATCAGGATGAGATCGACCTGGCGCGAGCGCATGAGATCGAGCGGGAGATCCGCCATGACCTGATGGCGGAAGTGCGCACCTACGCGGAGCGGTGCCCCGTCGGCGGCGGCATCATCCATCTGGGCGCCACCTCCATGGATGTGGAGGACAACGCGGACGCGCTGCGCATCCGGGAGGCGCTCGATCTGATCCTGGAGCGCCTGCGAGAGGTGACGTTGGCCTTCGCGGAGCAGGTCGAGCGGTGGGCGGACGTGCCCACCATGGCGTTCACACACCTCCAGCCGGCCGAGCCCACCACCATCGGCTATCGGCTGGCCCAGTATGCCCAGGACCTCTGGCATGACTGGCTGGCGCTGCGACAGGTTCGGGCGGAGGTACGCGGCAAGGGGTTCAAAGGGGCGGTGGGGACCGCCGCCTCGTACGCTCAGCTCTTCCAGGGCACGAACATGACCCCCGCCGAGTTCGAGCGGCGGGTCATGGCCGCGCTGAGGCTGGAGCCGGTGCCCATCGCCACGCAGACGTACCCGCGCAAACAGGAGTATCAGGTGCTCTCGGCGCTGGCTGGGCTGGGCCAGTCCCTGTACAAGTTCGCCTTCGACCTGCGCGTGCTGCAGTCGCCGCCCATCGGGGAGTGGGCCGAGCCGTTCGGCGCCCGGCAGGTGGGCTCCAGCGCCATGCCGTTCAAGCGCAATCCGATCAACGCGGAGAACATGGACAGTTTGGCCCGGCTATTGGCCGCGCTGCCCCGGGTGGCCTGGGACAACGCGGCGCACAGCCTGCTGGAGCGCACCCTGGACGACTCGGCCAACCGCCGCAGCATTCTGCCGGAGGCGTTCCTCATCGCCGACGAGCTGCTGCGAAAGGCCGGCCGGATCATCCGGGGGCTGCGGGTCGACCGGGAAGCCGCCGCTCGCCTGCTCGACGCTTATGGTGCCTTCGCCGCCACCGAGCGACTGTTGATGGAGGCGGTGAAGCGGGGCGGGGATCGCCAGGAGCTGCACGAGGTGATCCGGGAGCACTCGTTGGCCGCGTGGGCTGCGATTCGACAGGGACAGGCCAATCCGCTGCCCGACTTGCTATGTAGTGACTCACGGATTACGCAATACGCAACACCAAAGGAGGTGCGCGCCTGGCTGGACGCCACGGATTACGTGGGCGACGCCCCGGCGCGCGCTCGGGAATTCGCCCGCATGCTGCGGGAGCAACTGGAGTAGGGGCAAGGCAGGGCATGCCCATTGGTATCAAGTTAAGCGATACGGAAGCGTGGCTCCGCATCTTTGGGGTGGCTTGGAGGGGCGTCAGCCCCTCCGAAGAAACCTATTTTCAGCCCCTCACCTGCCCTGTGGGGCCGGGGGCCACCGGCCAAAGCCCCAACCAGGCAGGGAAAAGGCGAGAGAAAGCGTTTTTCTGCGGAGGGGAAGCCCCTCCGCACCTCCCCTTTCAGGTGCGGCCGCCCGTGGAGGGAAAAGGTGGCCGGCGGGAGCCTCGCCCATGCTGTTCAGTTGATGCGAATAGGGCAAGGCAGGGTATGCCCTGCGAGGGGTACTGGGAACCGCAAGGTGCGCAAGGGACGCACAGTGTCCAAGGAGGAGAGAGGTGGTATGCTGGCCATAGAAGAGATCATGCAAGCGATCCCGCACGCTCTGTTACGCGTGGAGGTGCCCGGATTGGGAGAGCGGATCGAAGGCAAGGTGCGGGACATCTACGTGGTGGACGGGC
>JAADGJ010000072.1:0-4281 GCA_013152435.1 Chloroflexota bacterium
ACCATCATCGGCTGGGTGGCCGAGTGGGTGATGGCCGGCGGCCCCGTCTGGGACAAGCCGACCAAGTTCCAGGTGCGCGACGGCCGGTTCTAGAGGGATAAGGAACCGCAAAGGGCGCAAAGAGCGCAGAGGTTTTCAAATTTGTCCCTTCGTTGTGTATCAAAGCGCCGTCAGCGCGTGTTATTGCGAGCGGAGCGAGATAATCATAGGGGACGTCGCAAGAAACGTTTTCTCACGAATGAGGGCTTACAGCTCGCAGGATACATTTTTATAGTCCTCTTTGCGTCCTTAGCGCTCTTTGCGGTTAGCAGGGGTAGCCTTTCGTCGATTTTCATAACCAGGGGAGGTCTTGCTCGATGAGTGGAGACCTGGAGGACCTGCGCAACAGGCTGATGGAAGGGCTCGTCATCCCGGCCTGTCCTCTGGCCCTGACGCCGCAACGCAAGTTCGACGAGCGGCACCAACGCGCCCTGGTGCGCTACTACGTGGCGGCGGGGGCAGGTGGGCTGGCCGTCGGCGTTCACACGACCCAATTCGCCATTCACGATGCCAAGGTGGGTCTCTATCGTCCCGTGTTGGAGCTGGCCGCCGAGACGATCCGCGAGTCGGCGGTGCAGGGCTTCGTCAAGGTGGCGGGCCTGGTAGGCGACACGGCGCAGGCCGTCCGGGAGGCGGAGCTGGCCGTATCGCTCGGCTACGATTGCGGTTTGCTCAGTCTGGCCTCCTTCCGGGATGCCGATGAGGATCAGATCATCGCCCACTGCCGGGAGGTGGCCCGCGTGATCCCGCTGTTTGGGTTTTACCTGCAGACCGCGGTGGGCGGACGGGCGCTGCCCTATTCGTTTTGGCGGCGCTTTGTCGAGATCGAGGAGGTCGTGGCCATCAAGATCGCGCCCTTCAACCGTTATCAGACCCTCGATGTGATGCGGGCCGTGGCCGACTCGGGACGTGGGCGGGAGATCGCACTGTATACCGGCAACGACGATCACATCGTGGATGACCTGCTGACCGAGTTCCGCTTCGGGGAGGACGCGCCCCCGTTGCGGATCGTCGGTGGGCTGCTGGGGCACTGGGCGGTGTGGACACGCAAGGCGGTGGAGCTGCTGGGGATGTGTAAAGCCGCTTGGCGAGAGGGGAAGATCCCCGTCGAGCTCCTGACTCTCGGCATCCAGGTGACGGATTGCAACGCGGCCTTCTTCGACGCGGCCCATCACTTTGCCGGCTGCATCGTCGGCATCCACGAGGTGCTGGCGCGGCAAGGGCTGATGTCCGGTCGCCAGACACTGGACCCCAACGAGGATCTCTCGCCCGGCCAGAAAGAGGAGATCGACCGCGTCTACGCGGCCTACCCGCATCTGAACGACGACGCGTTCGTGGCCGAGCATCTGGACGAGTGGCTGGATTGAGGGGGGACGAAAGACGGAGGACGACAGACGAAGGCCCCTTCGTCCTTCGTCGTATGAAGGAGTGAGACATGGCGAACTACGTCAAGATCAGCACCATCGGCGCGAGACCGGTGGCGGGCAACCCGGGGACGGGGCAGGCGGCCGTGGATCGGATGATCGAACACTGGCGGGATCGGTTTGCCCAGGTCCTTCCCGACCGGCCTGATTTGATCCTGGTGCCCGAATGCTGTGATCGCTATCCCGAGCATTCCGTCGAGGAGCGTCTGGCCTACTATCGCTGCCGGGGGGATCAGATCGCCGACTTCTTCGCCAGCGTGGCCAGGAAGAACCGCTGCTATGTCGCCTATCCGGCCGTGCGGGAGATGCCCGACGGCACCTGGCGCAACGCCATCCAGCTCTTCGACCGCGATGGCGAGTCCATGGGCTTCTACCACAAGAATTACCCGGTGATCACCGAGACCCTCGAAGGGGGGATCCTGGCAGGGCGGGAGGCACCCCTGTTCGAATGCGATTTCGGGCGCGTGGGCTGCGCCATCTGCTTCGATCTCAACTTCGACGGCATCCGTCAGAAGTACGTGGCCTCGCGACCCGACATGATCCTGTTCGCCTCCATGTATCACGGCGGGCTGATGCAGAGCTACTGGGCGTATTCCTGCCGGGCCTATCTGGTGACCGCCATCGCCGGGCTGCCCAGCGGCGTGATCTCACCGGTCGGCCATCTCATCGCCACCTCCACCAACTACTTCGACTTCGTGACCACGACGGTGAACCTGGATTGCGCTGTGGTACACCTGGACTTCCACTGGGAGAAGCTTCGGGCGATGAAGGAAAGGTACGGCCCGAAGGTCTCCATCTTCGATCCCGGCTATCTAGGCGCGGTCCTGATCTCCAGCGAGGGCGAGGACCTGACCGTCGAGGACCTGATGCGTGAGTTCGAGATCGAGTCCCTCGACGACTATTTCGCCCGCTCCATCGCCCATCGCAACGATCCGAGGAACCTAGAGCCCGCCTGAGGCGTGTTTCAATAACCGCAAAGGGCGCGAAGGTTGCAGAGGAGAGAGAGGTTTTGGAGATCTTCGCATTTTTCCCCGCCCTTTTAGGTGTCTTTCTTAGTGTCTTGGTGACTTCGTGGTGTGTTTCGTATAGGAGGGCAGATGATCCGTCCGTATCAGCCGGAGGATCTGCCGATCATCATGGATATCGGCAATCGGGCCTGGCGTGAGATCTACCGGATGTTCCGAGAGACCTATGGCGATGAGCTCTTCGAGCTCCTGGTGCCGGACGAGAAGACGGCCAAGGGGGGGCAGATCCGGGCCCATTGCGAGCGGCACCCGGAATGGGTCTTCGTCTGCGAGGAGGGCGGCCGCATCGTCGGGTTCGTGACCTTCACCCTGGATTATGAGAGGCGGGTCGGGGAGATCGGCAACAATGCCGTGGACCCGGACTGTGGCCTGAAGGGGATCGGCCAGCAGATGTATGCGGCGGTCCTGGAGTACTTCCGCTCGCAGGGCATGTTGTACGCCAAGGTGGTGACGGGCCTGGACGACGCCCATGCGCGCGCCCGGCGGGCGTACGAGAGGGCCGGATTCCACATCCGCCACGAGGACGTCACGTACTACATGAAGCTGTGAGGTGGAGAGCCCATGGAACCATTGGATCGCTTTCTCGCCGTGATGGAGTATCGACCCGTGGACCGCGTGCCCAATTGGGAGTTGGGCGTCTGGCCGCAGACGCGCCAGCGATGGGAACGGGAGGGGCTGGATTCGACCCGGATGCACTGGGATTGGTTCGCCGGGGAGGCCGCCCTGGGCATGGACCCCAGGGAGTTCATCTTCTTCCGCAGGGACCCGATCCCTCCCTTCGAGCACGAAGTGTTGGAGGAGGACGATCGCACGGTGGTCTTCCGTGACGAGCTGGGGCGCGTCCGCAAGGCGTTGAAGGAGGGCACGGCAGACGGGGTGCGCATGTCGATGGACCAGTACGTCCGCTTCCCGGTGGAGACGATGGAGGACTGGCGGGCGATGAAGCGGCGCTTCGATCCCACGTCGCCTCAACGATACGAGCCGAACTGGCAGGTGACGCGCGTGGCCGGCTGGAAGCTGCGCCGACATCCGCTCATCTTCGGGCCTAACACGTCGACGGAGGGGTTCTACTGGTTCGCTCGGGAGATGATGGGGACGGAGGGGCTTTCCTATGCCTTCTTCGATCAGCCCATGTTGGTGCATGACATCATGGAATCCCGGGCGGACTTCCTGATCGAGGCGGCGCGGCCCATCCTGGAGCACACGACGGTGGAGTACATCACGCTCAGCGAGGACATGGCGATGAAGACCGGCCCGCTGCTGAGCCCGAACACGTACCGGGAGTTCATCTACCCTCGGCTCAAGCGGGTCGTCGAGTTCTACAAGTCCCATGGCGTGCGCTACGTCTGCATCGACACGGACGGCAACCCCGAGCCATTGCTGGGGATGATGATGGACGCCGGCGTGGATGTGGTCTGGCCATTGGAGCGCGCTGCCGGACAGGACCCGCTGCGCCTGCGGCGGAAGTTCGGCCGTTCGCTGCGGTTGTGGGGCGGCGTGGACAAGCGGGTGCTGGCCCAGGGGCCGGAGGCCATCGACGCCCATCTACGGGAGCTGGCCCCGCTGATCGAGGAGGGGGGATACATCCCTACCGTGGATCACACTGTCCCGCCGGACGTGAGCTGGGACAACTTCCGGTACTATATGGAGCAGAAGGAGCGACTGCTGCGAGGCGAGTTGTGACCTTCGCTGAAGATCAGCAGGCCGGGCTCCCACGCCCGGCCGGAAGGTAGCGCCAGCGTGGGAGCTGGCGCTGCCGTGGCGGAAGGGGAGCTCTCGTTGCTATGAGCAGG
>JAADGJ010000072.1:4385-19443 GCA_013152435.1 Chloroflexota bacterium
GTGGGAGCTGGCGCTGCCGTGGCGGAAGGGGAGCTCTCGTTGCTATGAGCAGGCCGGGCTCCCACGCCCGGCCGCACATGCGGCAGGTTGAGCCCCCACTCGACGGTGGCGTCAGCGTGGGAGGTGACGCTTGAGGAGCTCTTTGCTTTGCATCCCGCTCCCATCCTGCATCGCGAAAAGCCGCTGGGGGGCACAGCCCCCCAGACCCCCCAGAGGACAGAATCCAGAGCACCAGAGGCCAGAGGGTTCAGAGTTCAGAGGTAGATGGGAGAAGCACCACCCGAAACCCGTTGCCCCAGTCACGGCCGCTCGGGTCGTACCTGACGCGGACGGCGCAGCGCGCGCCCCCGTGATAGCTGCCGAAGGACCCGCCACGCAACACCCGACCTTCATCCCCCTCTAACCCGTCATCAACCTTTTTCTCATACTCGTCGTAATCGTCCCTCCATTTCGTGCTGCACCATTCCCAGATGTTGCCACTCATATCCTCGGCGCCGCACTCCGCCTTGCCGCCGGGGAAGCAGCCCACGGCGCTCGTGCTGTCGATGTCGGTCTCGTTGTAGTTCATCTTGTTGGGGTCAGGTCTCGCCTGGGGATCTGAGCTCCAGGGGTAGCGTCGGCCGTCGGTGTGCCGCGCCGCCCGCTCCCACTGGGCCTCTGTCGGGAGCCGGATGTCTAGTCCCGTCTGCTCGGAGAGCCAGCGGGTAAAGGCCACGGCCTCATACCAGCTCACCCCCACCTGGGGATGATTGTCCAGGGTGAAGGGCTCGCCGTAGTCCTCCGGGCCGGTGATGCCGCTTTCCTCTTTCCATGCCCAGCCCGCCCTCGTCCAATAGCGTCGCTCGCGGTAACCCCCGGCCTCGACGAAGGCCCGGTATTGGGCCACGGTGATGGGATAGCGGCTGATGCGGTAGGGGCAGGTGATGAGGTGACAGGTGAATTGCGGTGCTTCGTCATCATAAGCCATCTCATCCGTTTCTTTCGTATTCCCCATGACGAAGGGGCCGGGCTCGATGCGCTCGCTCCAGAGGATGTCGGGCAGGCTTTCCTCATTCAGGCCCACGCCGCGGCGTGGGTCACCCAGTTTGGCCAGGGCGCGACCGGCCGCCGCTCGCGTGACGGGCGGGACGCGGCCGTCGTCTCGCATGGTGCGCACCAGGGCCTCGATGACGTCTTTCCTGGCCTCCCGGGTTACCCCGCCGGGCCACGCGTCGTGCACCGCCTCCCCGGCCAGCACCGCGGCTTGTCCCGGCTCCCCGGGTTCCCGCTGAATCAGCGCCCGCACCACGGCGCTCGCGGCCTCATCCCGCTGCTGAATGATGCCCATATAGCCGATGGTGAGCCGCGCCACCTCCCACCAGGCCTCCTCGCCCATGTGCGCGGCCAGCGCCTCCACTCGATGTCCTGCTGTCCCTTCTGAGCGATGGCTACCGCAGCCAGATACTCCTGGAAGGTGAGATGGATGAATCCATACTCTCGCGGCCCTCGCTCCAGTAGGAGCCCCGCGTACTCTCGTACGTCGGCCAGGAACTGGCGGGCTCGTCCCTCGGGATCATCGAAGCCGCGCTCGGCGTAGATGGCTTCCAGTTGACGCTGCAGATCCCCTTGCTTCACCAGCCCTCGCCCTGGGCTCGTTTCCTGCATCCACAGGGCCAGCGGGGCCAATACCCGTATGGTCTCCACCACGTCCAGGTCGCGGCTTGGCGGGCGGTCCAATCCGCGGGCCAGATTCCAGTGCTTGAGCAGGGTCTCCACATATTTCTGGTATAGCTCCACACGGCGCTCGGGCAGCGTGATGCCCTGGCGTTTCATCAAGGCCAGGATGGTCAGGAGCAGCGGGTTGGCCGCCAGGCGGCGCACGCCGGGGTTCCGATGAATCGCCTGCAGGAGTTCCTCCCTCTCCTGTTCGGCGTCCAGCGTGGCCACCCGTGTGTCTCCGTGCGCGGCCCTTTCGATGGCCGCCGTCCACTTATCCACGAAGAGCTTCATGTCCTCATCGTCGAAGTCCACCAACGTGCACTCGGCCAGGCCCTCCACGGCAGGCCGCACCTCTCGATAGCCCACGATGCGGCTGGTGAGCACGAACTTGTTCCCTCGCCGCCGCTGCTGGGTGAAGAAGTCCACGACTCGCGCCACCACCAGGTGCCGCTGGCCCAGGTCGCGCACCTCGTCCAGCCCGTCCAGCAGGATGAGCGCGCCGCCCTGGTCCAGAGCTTCTGCCAGCATCGCGTCCACGGGCAGATCGATACCCCGCCTCGCGTAGTATGCGCCGATAAAAGCATCGAGTGGGATATCCCCATCCGCCAGGGCGTTCGCGTACGCGGAGAGGGGTACGAGGATGGGGAGCCGTGGCCTCATGTCCAGGTCTTCCGCCCGGCCTTGGGCCAGCATGAGGGTAAGATATTTGAGGAAGGTGGTCTTGCCCGCGCCTGGGTCGCCTAGAACGATGAGCCCGTCGTTCTCCTGCATCAGGTTCAGGACGGGCTGTGGCTCGCTCAGACGCTGCCCCATGGCCTCCATCTCCTCCTGGGTGGGGCGTCGCCCGGCCAGACGCAAATCCCGAGCCCAGGTCTCCCCCTCCGGGAGTTCCACCCGCGCCCGCAGAGGGACATACACATCGATCAGAGGCAGGCGCAGAGGCACGCGGTCGGACACGCCCATGCCCTTGAGTTCCAGATATTGGTAGCGGTCTACCAGGCATTTGAGATACTCCTCGGTGGAACGCCGCAGATCCTCTTCGGGGGGCCGTCTGCGGATGACGTCCCAGAGGTCGTTCACGTCGGCTACGAGGATGATGTCTCCATGGACGTCTCGTCCCACGGCGACCTGGCGCGCGGCGACACTGTGGCGTTGGGCCACAATCCCTTCGCCTTTAGCCTGCGTGGTCGAGGTGGGGGGAGGTTGCTCACGGCGGGGCCGGTGTTGCCACCCAAACAGCAAGGCTCCTCCCGCTGCCAGCCAGAGGAGGATCTGGATCGTGTCCGCAAGGGATTGAATGATCTCCGAATTGGTGCCGAGGAAGGTAAGGAGCGGGGAGATCCACCACCGGGCAGTGGCAGCCAGGATGAGCAGGGCGAGAGCGAGAAGTGAGACTTTTAACCATTGACGCATAGGCTACTCCTCTTCCTATCTATGCGTACGTTCAGGCAGTATGATGTCGGCGAACATCGCCTTTCGCAGCCCGATCGTGTTGCCGTAACGCACGTGGTTCACCCAGCCCCGTACACTGGCATTCAGGTCGTCCAACGTCGCCTGGCCGCGAGCGTAGGCTTTCACCATGCGGTGCAGCTTCCTCTGATAATATACCCCTTTTCGTCGTTTCAGGCGACGGTGATGGGGAAATGTGATGAAGCCAAGGAAGGGAATACCCTCAGTCACAGGGCGAGGATGCGCGCCGGGATGGAGGCTCAGCCGCAGGGCGGCCAACCGCTCGACCAGCGCCTTTTTCCAGACCCATAGCTGCGCTTTGCTTTCGCTGAAGAGGAGGAAGTCGTCCACGTACCGAATATATGCGGGGCAGCGTAACTCCCTCTTGACGAAGTGATCAAAGGCGTTCATGTACACATTGGCCCAGAACTGGCTGGTGAGGTTGCCGATGGGGAGCCCACGCGGGCGATGCACCGCGAACAGATCGTCGTCGGGGAAGTATTCCATGCGATATTCATCGGCCAGCACGCCCTCGCCGCTTTCGAGGATACGGTCACACAGCCACAGAACGTGGGCATCGTGCACTTTGCGACTTAAGGCTGCCCGCAGGACGGCGTGGTCAATGGCGGGGAAGAACTGTCGGATGTCGCATTGAAGCACGTAGGGGTGCCGCCGGGCGAAGGCCTGGGTGCGGTTAAGCGCTCGATGGGTGCCCTTGCCCACCCGGTTGGCGTAGGAGTCGGTGATAAAGGAACGTTCGAAGACGGGCTCGATGAGGTTGCAGAGCGCGTGATGGACCACCCGATCGCGGAAGGGCGCGGCCGAGATGAGCCGCCGCTTGGGTTCGTGGATGTAGAAGCTGACGTACGCCCCCGGTGCGTACGTGAACGCGCTTAGCTCTTCCTGCAACCGGAGAAGGTTCTCCTCTAGACGGTACTCGAAGGCGGCGACGTTGGGATGACCGCGCTTGCCTTTGGCCGCCCGGCGATAGGCCAGGAGCAGGTTATCCCAGGAAATGAGGTCCGCATACACGTTATGGTATTCACTTCACTTTTATGACTGGAGTAGCCAACACGAGGGCCGTGGTGTCGCTGCGCCCCTATCCATGTTCCCCGGAGATGACAAGGGCGCGCATGATGCCATTTCGACGATGAACGTGCAACCGTTCGTTCCGGAGGTGGCCCCGCACCAGGCTAGGGCCAGGGTGCGGGACCGTTGTTATTCGCCCGAGCCGGGCATAGAAGCCCGACTGCGGCCGGGAACAGGCCCCACCATCATTCGCCTCGTCCGGGAAGAGGGTATCCGCCCGGCAATGCTGGCGGGAGAACGATGTGAGAAGCACCACCCGAAACCCGTTGTTCCTGTTACGGTTGTTCGGGTTGTTCCTGTTGCGGTAGGCGCAGCGCGCGTTCCTGTGATTGTTGTTGAAGGACCCGCCACGCAACACCCGATCTTCTTGAGCCTGCCCCTGCATCACGGCTAACAGCCGTCCGATGCCGATGGGATTACACTGCGGCGGTGGCTTTGATCCAGCCGCCGAGCAGCCTGCCGATCTCGGTGATCATGGTCGATACGTGTTTGTACTGCCCGGGGGAGAGCCATGTCCAGCGGAACGCCAGGCGCAGGTACATGCGTATTTTGCTCAAGGCCTCGTCGGCGAGAAAAAGCCTGCTACGTCTGGCGTTGCCCTTACGCAATTGGGCCTCCTCTAGTCGCTCCCGCAGATCGAAGGCTGCGTCCAGGAGCCGTCTGGTGAACGTGTGCCGATGGGCTTTAGGAAAATGGTTGGTCATGGGCAGCAGCCAGCTCAGGAAGTCGAACGTGCGCGTGAAAATGACCATCTCCTGTCCCGCCAAGCGTGTATCTCCTTTGTGCGAATTCTGCGCGAGCAGGGGGCAAAGCCCCCTGCACCCCCAAGGGGACAGAACCCAGAGCATCAGAGGCCAGAGGGTTCAGAGTTCAGAGGTAGATGGGAGAAGCACCACCCGAAACCCGAAGTACCAGCCACGGACGTACGGGACGTCCCTGAAGCGGAAGGCGCAGCGCGCGCTCCCGAGATCGAGGTAGAAGGACCCGCCACGCAACACCCGAACTTCATCCCCCTCTAGCTCATCATCCACCTTTTCCTCGTAATTGTTGTAATCGTCCCTCCGTTTCGTGCTACACCATTCCCATACGTTGCCGCTCATATCCTCGGCGCCGCATTCCGCCTTGCCGCCGGGGAAGCAGCCCACGGCGCTGGTGCCGCCGATGCCGGTCTCACCGTAGTTCATCCTGTTGGGATCAGGCTTCGCCTGGGGGTCGGGGCTCCAGGGATAGCGCCGGCCGTCGGTGTGGCGCGCCGCCCGCTCCCACTGGGCCTCCGTCGGTAGCCGGATGTTCAGCCCCGTTCTCTCGGAAAGCCAGCGGGTAAAGGCCACGGCCTCATACCAGCTCACTCCCACCTGGGGATGATTGTCCAGGTTGAAGGGCTCGCCGTAATCCTCCGGGCCGGTGATGCCGCTTTCCTCTTTCCATGCCCAGCCCGCCCTCGTCCAATATCGTCGCTCGCGATAACCTCCGGCCTCGATGAAGGCTCGGTACTGGGCCACGGTGATGGGGTAGCGGCTGATGCGGTAGGGGCGGGTGATGAGACGGCAGGTGAATTGCGGTGCTTCGTCACCGTAAGCCATCTCATCGGTTTCTTTCGTATTCCCCATGACGAAGGGGCCGGGCTCGATGCGCTCGCTCCAGAGGATGTCGGGCAGGCCCTCTTCGTTCAGGCCTACACCTGGGCGGGGGTCGCCCAGGTGGGCCAGGTTGTCACCCGCGATGGCTCGCTCGGTAGGGGCCAAAGCCTCATGGCGGATCACCCGTACCAGCCAGCGGCGTGCCCGATCCATCTTTCTCCGATCCGGCTCATGGACGTTGTTCAGGTCGGCGCTCTCCACCAGCAACTGCCCCGCCAGATGTGCTCCCCACACATCCGGCCAGGCGAGATCCGCATCCTCTTCCGGCGGCTCATCCTCGCACAGCGCATCGGCGAGCACCCAAACAGCGGATGATGTCCCTCGTCCCGCCTTGGCCCCGGCCAGCAGCGCCACCTCGCGCCAGCGTTCCGGGTCCGTCTTTGCCAGCCGTGCTACTTCGTACGGGTAGTCATAGTCCGTCAGATAGCAGGCGGCCAGGTATTCCTGGAAGGTGCGATGGGGGAAGGTATACACGCCCACGCCTCGCGAGACGAGCAGGCCAGCTCGGTCTCGCAGGAATTCCACCAGCCGCCTGGGCCGTACATCAGGATTCTCGCTGATGCGCATCAGTTTTTCCACCAGGGCGGCTTCACGGATGTCCGCGGTGCCCACCAGCTCGGGCTGACGGGCGTGGGCCTCGTAGGCCAGCTCATTGAGCACCTGGCGAATCCTCTCCTTTCCTACCTTCAGGAACTCCGCTAGGCTGGGCTGCATGATCACGGTATTGCCCTTTTGATCCCGCACCACGCGCTGCCCCTCCCATCGGTCCAGGAGCAACTCCACGGTGTCGTTGTACAACTGCTCCCGCTTCTCGGGCAGCGCGCCGCCTCGCCACGCGTGCAGGCTGGCCATCAGGGTCAACAACAAAGGGCGTTGCGCCAACTCGTATAGGCGTTCATTCCCCAGGATGGCCCGTTTCAGCAGTGCGGCTCGGCCCTGGGCATCCTCAGGCTGCTGGCCGCGCAGACGGGCGATATGCGCGTACCAGCGGTCCACGAAGCGAATGATCTGACCGCGGCTGAAGGGCGTCAGCACCGTTATCGCGAAGTCGTTCAGCGTCCAGTCCTGGCGACGATACGCATACACCCGGCTGGTGACGACCACGCGACACTTAGGGAACGCCGCGGCCACCGCGTGGATGACTTGGCGAATCTGATCCCGCCGCTGTTCCGCCTCGGGCACCTCGTCCAATCCATCGAACAGGAAGATGCCGCCCTGCTCAAGGAGGTGCTCCCGCAAAGCGGGGGCGTAGTCAGCCAGATCGGGCTCTCGCAGCTCTTCGGTGATGAACCGCCACAAATGTTCGACGGTCGCTTTCTCGTCGGGTGCGGGCAGGCCGCGAGCGGCGAAGTCTCGGAGGACAATGCGCACGGGCAGGAGAGGGCCATGGTCCCACGGCTGGCGCTCGTCCTGATCATCGCCATCATCGTCGGGCAAAGGGGCGATGAGAAGGCGTAGGTTGGCATCATCCCGACCCAGCCGCTCCCCGGCCAGGCATAGGGACACGAAGTTTACGAAGGTAGACTTGCCGCTACCCGGATCGCCCAGAAGCACCAGGCGTGGATGGTCGTTCAGTTCCTCCAGCACAGAGCGACGCCGCACATCTCGATTCCCGATCTCGCCACGTTCCAGGCGCTCATGGGCCTCTGGCGTCAGAGTGAGCAGAGCCGTGTACACTTCGCTCAAGCGCAAGCGTGTCTCCGCTTGACTGGCGGATTGAGGATCGATCCCCTCCAGAGAGAGGAAGCCCGTTTGCTGGATGAGCCAGTTCAGGTAGGCGCTTTGGAGTGCCTGCGATCCGGGCTCAGAGGAGACACGAGGATGCCGATCCGGAGCCTCCGTTGTTATGATGATATCCCCCTGCACGTCGCCTTCGATCAACATACCCCGCTCGCCCACTGCCTTCGCGCCCGGACCCTGGGCGATTGCCCCCGACCCTATGAGGGTCGCTTCAAAGCGCCCCAGGTTGCCCAGCCGTTCCAGCTCCGCGGCCAGCGTCTCCCGGAACCAGGCCTTATCCTCTTCCGACAGCGCGGCTTCGGCCAGGGATAGCGCCTCCAGCTCCGCCAACATCTGGTCGATCTCCGCCCGTAGGGCCTGGTTCTCCGCCGCCTCCTGGGCGATCTCTTCCGCCATGTCTGTCTCGTCTGTAGCGTCCTTCCATCGCTGTATCCGCTCCGCCAGCAAATTGCCGCCAACTCCCGCCAATACATTGCCCAGAGCCATGATCGCCGCTAAATCTCCCTGGGCGTACGCGGCCATCACAGGCCAGATCGTGGCGGCGGCCAGAAACCCGTAAACGGTGTTGATCCCCGCCTGCTGTAGCCGTGTCTTCCAGCCAGGAAGACGTTCTTTCATCCTTTCTTTCCAGACGGCCTTATCAAACGCCATGGGATATCCCTCCGGATGAACGCAGTCTTTCGGGAACACCGGATCTGTCACAATCATCTTACCAACCCGGCGTTACGATGTCAACGGGATTGACGAAAGGGACCGCGATCGGGGATAATAGGCCAGCCTTCTTGGCGCGGGGGAGGGGCGATTCATGAATCGCCCCTCCTCATGATCGTATGCAGGCTGGCCGGGCTCCCACGCCCGGCCGGAAGGTAGCGCCAGCGTGGGAGCTGGCGCTGCCGTGGCGGAAGGGGAGCTCTCGTTGCTATGAGCAGGGCCGGAAGGTAGCGCCAGCGTGGGAGCTGGCGCTGCCGTGGCGGAAGGGGAGCTCTCGTTGCTATGAGCAGGCCGGGCTCCCATGCCTGGCCGGGTGATGGTGCCAGCGTGGGAGCTGGCGCTGCGGATAGGGGGCGTCGTCGTGTGCAGGCGGGCCGGTCTCCCACGCCCGGCCGGGTGATTGTGCCCGCTGATGGGAGGGCGGGGTTTGGGCTATGGCTCCACCCGCTGGATCCCCGGGATGCGGTCGAAGTGGGCGTCGTAAGAATAGATGATTTGAGATCCGGCTTGCTCCATAGAGGCGGCGATGAGCGCATCCCCAAAGTCAATGCCCGTGGTCGCATAGAGGTCCAGGGCGCGCAACACCGCGCGGCGGTTACGGACCTGAAATCCGGGCAGGCGGATCAGGGCGGTCAGCATCGCTCGGATCTCGTCTCGCGGCAGGTTGTAGAGCCGGGGGGATGAGAGGACGTACACGGCGTCGGCGATGACGGTGTCCGGGGCCGTCAGGGTGAGTTCGCCTCTCTCGACCTGCTCGAACAGAGCCGCCGCGGCGGCTTGCTTCTCCGGGTCATCCTGGGTGAGCAAACGAATGATGACGTCGGTGTCGACGAAGGGCGCAGTCATTCTCAGTCCTGAAACTTATCTTTGAGATGGTCCTCGCGGCCGATCTCCCGCATCTCCTCCCAGGATAAAGGCTTCTTTAAAGATCCGGCGGCCCCTCGCAACGAGGCGATGTTGGGATAGCGCGGAGCGGCTAGGCGCACTGTGCCTTCCTCCTCGATGACGAAGGCGATCTTATCCCGGGGCTTGAGGCCCAGATAGGCGCGCACCTCGGCAGGAATCGTCACCTGTCCCTTACTGGTAATCGTGGCAAGGATTTCCTTTTTGCTCATCTCAACCCCATGTAGGTAAGGATTCAATTCAATGGTAAGGAAATGGTATCATATTCCTTGTGCATCGTCAACCCTTGAGCGCGCGGTGATAGCCTACCTCACCGCGGAGTCACAGAGGATGCTGAGGAGAAAGGCATGTTAAGCATACATGTCGTATTTATGGGGGACCACCGCAGTTGACGGAGGGCATCGCGATCGGGGATAATGGGCTGGCCTTCCTGGCGCGGGGGAGGGGCGATTCATGAATCGCCCCTCCTCATGATCGTGTACAGGCAGGCCAGGCTCCCACGCCCGGCCGGGTGGTGGCGCCTGCGTGGGGGCTGGCGCTGCCATGACGGGAGGGAAGATCTCGGCGCTTATGAGCGGGTCGGGCTCCCACGCCCGGCCAGATGGTGGCGCCAGCGTGGGAGCTGGCGCTGCTGTGGCGGAAGGAAAGAGCTTGGCGCTTATGAGCGGGCCGGGCTCCCACGCCCGGCCGGGTAATGGCTCCGGCGTAGGAGCTAGCGCTGCTGTGGTGGAAGGGAAGCTCTCGTTGCTATGAGCTGGCGCTGCTAACAGGAGGTGTGCTCCGTGATCCAGGCGAAATACGTACACACGAATCTCGTCGCCAGGGATTGGCGGCGGCTCGCTGCTTTCTATCAGGAAGTCTTCGGGTGCGTGCCGGTCCCGCCGGAGCGGGATCTGTCGGGCGAGTGGTTCGACGCCGCCACGGGGATACCAGGGGCACACGCGCAGGGCGTACATCTCCGGCTCCCTGGCTACGGGGATGAGAGCCCCACGCTGGAGATCTTCCAGTACAATCGGACGGCGGGCGACTCGGCCCCGGCGGTCAACCGGCCGGGGCTGGCGCATCTCGCCTTCGCCGTGGAGGACGTGGAGGCCGCACGGGAGGCCGTGCTCGCGGCCGGCGGGGGAACCATCGGCGAGGTGGTGTCCCTGGACATCCCCGGGGCCGGGCGGGTCACCTTCGTCTACATGACGGACCCCGAGGGCAACATCATCGAGCTGCAACACTGGTCGGAGGGATAAAGGGCGCCTGCTCTGGGGGGCAAACGCTTCGTAGAGGCAGCTCTCGTGGCTGCCCGGTATCTTCCCCCTGGGGCGACGCATGCGTCGCCCTTGCCTTTATCCGTGCCCGCCCTCTTGGTACTCTTCGTACAACCGGGGCAGGTGGCGCTCGGGATCCTGCCAGTACTCCCGGGGATCCAGCTCCAGCCGGCGCTCCGGCTGTCCGGGCTTCAGCTCGCCCGCCTGAAGGCGCTCGTGGATGCGGCGAACGCTCTCGGCCGCCGGCTTCTCGCTGCCGTCCCGCCGCACCAGTCCCAGCACTCGCGCTCGTCGGCATCGATCCAGCGGCGGGTCCTCCCACAGCGCCTCATCGAAGTCGGCGTAATGCCCCAGCCAGCAACCCTCCACGCCGTCGGCGATCAGTCCCTCCAGTACGCGCTCCACGAACTCCGCCTGTTCCGTCTCGCTGGCGAAGTAGATCTCCCGCGTCTCCCGATCGACCAGATCCCAGATCATCGTGCCCGGATCGCCGGGGACGGGTACTGTGGGCACGGCGCAGCCGACCACCCAGATGGGGACGTCCGGCGCCAGCGCCCGCATCAGCGCCACGGTGAATCGCGCCACCTCCTCGTCCAGCGGGTGCTCGGCTGTGGGGTGCAGGTTGGGATAGACCTCCACGGCCAGGGCGCCCAGAACCTCGGCGACGTCGGCGGGGCGCACCCCCACCGGCCGGGTGAGAGCTGACGCGTCGGCGTACCAGAGCAGTCGGGCCTCCTCGGCCACCTCCCGGATCTCCGTCGAACGCTGGTCCAGCCATTCGGCGGCCGCGTCCGGATCGCGAGGCGGCCGGGCCCGGTCCAGCTCATGTCCCAGGCTCCATCCCAGTACGGCCGGGTGCTCGTCGTAGTAGCCGATCACCTCGCGGAACAGCCGCTGTTGCGCGTTCACCAGCTTCTCGTCCTCGAACGGATCCCGCAGCCGGTAGCGGGCCTCCGCGCGGCCGCTCACGACCTGGAACACGGGGGGCTCGGCCGGCGGGAAGTCCATCGCCCAGTCGGGGAAGTGGAAGGCGCCGCACGCCAGGCCGACCTGCAGGTCGACGAAGGCACGGAGCCCCGCGTCCTCCGCGGCGTCTAGCACATCACCCAGGCGGTCCAGCACGCGGTGCTCCAGCCGATCCACGGTGGGCTGAACGGCGGACCACAGGAGCGGCAGGCGCACCGCGTGGCAGCCCATCGCCGCGATGTGGGCCAGCTCCTCGACGACTTCGCCTCGATCAAAGCGCTGCCACCAGCCGGTGGCCTTGCGTCGTGGCCAATACGTGACTCCGATGAGGAAGCTCATGCTGCCTTGTCTACCGTTGCGTGGGCTTCTTGCGGGCGGACTTGCGGGCCCGACGCCGCTGGGCCCGGCGAGATCGTGGCTTCGGCGGGCGTGGCCTCACCACCGGGCGATCATCCTGGGGACTGATCCCCTCCAGGATCACCTCCGGCGTCTCCTCCTCTTCCAGATAGGTCAGCATCTCTCGATAGGCGGCCAGGCGATCAAGCGTGGCGTGGTTGGCGACCAGGGCCAGGAGGCCGCTCAGCATCAACAGGGCCGGGGCGACGAGGGCCGCGCTGACCGCGACGAAGGCCAGCACGACGACCAGCAGAGTGATCGTGAAGAGCGAGTTCAGCATGGCCAGCCGAGCCGCGTTGCGCAGCGCCGGGATCAATGGGTGGCCCCGCATCTCGATGACCAGCGGCCACCAGTAGAATTGGACGGCGATCCCGGTGAGCGCGAAGATCACCCAGGCGATCCGGGCGAGGGTCAGGATTACCCCCGTGGTGGTGCGGGAGTAGTAGGTGTAGTTGAACGTCAGGATGCCGACGAAGGCCAGGGTGATGATGGCCCAGCCCCACGACTTCCAGAAGTAGCGCCGGAACGCCCGGCGGGCGGTTCGCCATCCGGCCCGTTCCCCGTGTGCCATGCGGTTGGTGACCTCCAACAGCGCGGCCGTAGCCGGAGGGCCGGGGATGACCAACAGAACGGCCAACAGCCACGCCGCGTTCATCTGCACCAGGAGGAGCGCCTCATCGCTCCAGTATTGGAGGGAGCGCCAGAACACGCGCAGGGCCGCTCTCATGCGCTCGCCTCCTCCGCCTGCGATATCCACGTCATGAGTCGGAATCCTCCAGTGGGATCAGTTGAGCCTCGCCGGGGCCGAGGGCGACGGGCACCCGACGATCGTCCACGCGAATCCGTCCCTCCCACCCGTCGCCTGGAGCGAAGGCGAACACCCAGGCCCGCCCGTCTCCTCGCAGGACGAAGGCGCACTCCTCCCGGCCGGCGCGCTCGATGCGATCGTACAGCCGAATCGGGAGGGCGCTCTGGACGGGCTTGTTGCTGTGGAGCGCGCCGTTCCAGTAGATCAGCGTGACGAGGCCGCCTCGCCACGGGATCCGCTCGCACACAAACCAGCGCCATCCCTCCGGTACGGAGGGCGTGACGGCGAGCCCGTCCGGCTGCGGTTGCAATCCGGCCAGGCCCTCCAGGGCCAGCCACAGCAGCACGGGTGGGAGCGAGGGGCTCATCTCCATGCCGCGACGCTCCCCTGTGTCGCCGTCCAGCCACTCCGGGAACTGGCCGGGCACCCGGTCGGTGGTCCCCTGTTGTGGCGGGATGCAGAGCGCACACAGCCGGTGGAGCGCATCCGCCAGCCGATCGGGCTGTTCCCGGGCGGCCATGGCCGCCCAGGCCCACGCGATAGGCCAGATGCCGCCCATGAGCCCGGACCCGAAGCGTGGATCGTAGGCCGGTTCGTCCTCGCCCACGGTGCGCAGGCCGTGGGCCGACATCCAGGCGGGGCTCCAGAGGCGCGCCGTCACCCGGGCACGCACATCGTCCGGCGCGATGCCCGCCAGGATCGGGAATACCTGATTGACCGTGAGCTCAGGGTTCGGCTCCCCATCGTTTCCCAGCGTCAGGAGATAGAGGCCGGTCTCCGGCGAGAGGAGTTGATCGTGGATGGCCTCCCGCAGCGCGGCCGCCTCCGACTCAAAGCGGGCCTGATTGGCCGTATCCCCATGCGCGGCAGCCAGTTCAGCCGCACAGCGCAGAGCCCACACGCAGAGGGCGTTGATCTCAGTCACGGCGCCGTCCAGCCGATAGCCGGGGATCTCGTTGCGCCAGCTCGCGATGCCGTGCCGGTGCGTGCCCTCCGCCTGCACGCGCACGAGCCGCCCCTCAGTCTGCCGGATGATCCAGTTGGCCGCGTCCCGGACGAGGGGGTATAGCCGTTCCAGGAAGCTCGCCTCCCGGTGGAGCGTGTAGTGGTGGCGGGCCGCCACGATGAACAGGGGCGTCGCGTCGTTCAGGTTCAGCCCGTAGTCGTCCGGGGTGCCCTGGACCGCGTGGAAACCGTCCGCCAGCCTGCCTCTGGGGAGCCTTCCGTGACGCCGGACCGAGTCGTATAGGTCGGCAACGAACTCGGGGGTCAGATAGTCGGTTCCCATGCCATACCACGCGGCGTCCCGGATCAGGACGGAGTCCCCCGGCGGGGTGTGTGGGATGCCGACGCCGCCCCGGTGCCGCTGCTGGACCCGCAGCGTGTTGACGGCCGCCCAGGCCAGTCCCTGGTTGATGACCGGATCGGGGGTGATGAGCCTTCCCCGCCCGATGGCCTCCGCCATGCGTCGGCTGGATTCCTGGAGCAGCACGCCCACGTCGCCGTTGGCCAGAAACCCGTTCCAGGCGACCTGCTCGCCGCTGCGGGAGAAGACGAGGATGAACGGGACGTCCACATAGCCCTCGGCCAGGACGAAGAAGCTCAGCCGGGCCCGGCCGGGCTCAACGAACGCGACGCGGGAGGGGGGGCCGTTGGATCCGAACACCCGGACCTCTCGCTCGGCGCCGATGGTGCGGGCGACCAGGAGGCCACGATCCATCTCCTGGCGCACGCGGGTTTCCTGCGCGTCTGGCGGCGGCTGACGCACGTGCCCATCCGAGAGGACGGCCGGCCATCGGATATCCACGTCGATCTGGATGTATTGGTGTCCTTCCGTCTCGAAGTCCATCTGCCAGCATACGGCGTGTTGATAGCCCGTCCGGAAGGGGACGAACATGCGCTTGGAGAGCACGATCCGCTCGCCGCCGTAGATCGTCTCCTGGTAAGCGGGGAAGAATCGGGTCACCATGGGGGTCAGCGGCTCGCCGGATGCGAAGATCCGGAAGCGGACCCGGCCGCAGTACCAGCGGCCATCGCCAGGGCTGTAGAGGCCGTCCAGGTTAGAGGCCGCGTCGGCGCGGGCGAACGCGTCCGGATTGCCGTAGGAGCCTCCGGTGGGCAGCGCGCTCACATCGCAAGAGAAGATCAGTTCGTCCTGGGCCACGGCGACCTCCGGCCGAGGGGCATCGATCGGGAGAAACACGACACTCGAACGATTATACCCGAGGCCTGGAGGGGGTACAAATGCTTGTTGAGGGGGGAGTAGGGCCCCTTTTCAAGGTCCAACGTCCATATTGGCATACATGGTGCCTGCAGGGACGAGGCAAGGTGTCGTGTCTGTATACGCGTCTTCTCGGTTTCCCCCAGCACACGACGTGGCCAGACGTACCCCACCCCCC
>JAADGJ010000073.1 GCA_013152435.1 Chloroflexota bacterium
ACCACGGTATGGCAGCCCAAACGAGAGCTAGGCGACCTGGCGGCCAAGCTGCTCCTGAGGCAGATCAAGACGCGCGAGGAACGAGGCCAGGGATGGCGTGAGTTCTACGCCTTCCAAAACGCGATGTACCTCCCCCGCATCATCGAGCGCCAGTCGGCCCGGCGGATCGAGCCCTCCACCGTCACTGACCAGAGCCGCCACGCCGGGACTTCGGAGACTTGACACGCTCTACGTGGCCAGCAGCGCGGTCCTGCACAGAAACGAAATGGCGGCGGGGTGATCCCGCCGCCATCCGCGACCCGAAGGACGAACAAGCCCGCCAGAGAAGGTCTGGCGGGCTTACAATCCGGACGAAATCGACACGTCTTCGAGGCTTACCGGCCGTTCCCCTCCGGCGGATGCCCATTGGCTCCCACCTGGCTCTTCAGCCAGGCCTCGATGAAGGGGTCGAGGGCTCCATCCAGCACCGCCTGGGCATTCCCCGTCTCCACACCGGTGCGCAAGTCCTTGACCATCTGATAGGGATGTAATACGTACGAGCGGATCTGATTCCCCCAGCCCGCGTCCACATGCTTCCCCTTCAGCGCCGCGGCCTCCGCCTCCCGCTTCTGCCGCTCCAGCTCGTACAGCTTACCCCGAAGCACCCGCAAAGCCGTCTGCTTGTTCTGCAACTGCGAGCGCTCGTTCTGGCAGGTGACGACGATGCCCGTGGGCAGGTGGGTGATCCGTACGGCGGTGGCGTTCTTCTGCACGTTCTGCCCGCCCGCGCCGGCCGATCGGAAGACGTCGATGCGCAGATCCTCCGGCCGGATCTCGATATCGATGTCCTCATCCAGCACGGGCATCACCTCCACCAGCGCGAAGGAGGTGTGCCGGCGGTTGGCCGCGTCGAACGGGGAGAGGCGCACCAGGCGATGCACCCCTCGCTCCGACTTCAGGTACCCGTACGCATACGGCCCCCGCACCTCCACGTAGACACTCTTGATCCCGGCCTCCTCGCCCTCGGTGCGATCGACGATCTCCGTCTCATAACCGTGCCGCTCGGCCCAGCGCAGGTACATGCGCAACAGCATCTCCGCCCAATCCTGCGCCTCCGTGCCGCCAGCTCCGGCGTGGATGGCCAGGATAGCATCATCCCGATCGTGCTCCCCGGAGAACGCCAGCCGAAATTCCTGCCGATCTAACTCTCGGGCGATGGCCTCGGCCTCCTGCTCGATCTCGGCCAGGATCCCCTCATCGCCCTCCTCGGCCGCCAGCTCCAGCAGGCCCAATGCATCCTCAACCCGCTGCGCCAGCCGATTCCACAGCTCCACCTCCTCGCGAAGCGAAGCCAACGTCTGCATGGTACGCTGGGCAGCCTCGGCATCGTTCCAGAAGTCCGGCTCCCCAGACTTCTTCTCCAGATCCGCTAGTTGCTTCTCCTTGCTGGGGATGTCAAAGGCGCCTCCGGACGTTCTGGATGCGATCGCTTAGCTCGGCCAACTTCTCCTTCAACTCTTCCATCCCTATCCTCCTAAATATGCGATCCAGGCCCCATCCTCCCCCCACCGGAGGAAAGGACAGAACCGATCTATTCGCCCCGGGCGTCCTCGAACAACCCCATCACAAACGTGGCGGGGTCGAACTCGATCAGGTCATCCAATCCCTCGCCGGTGCCGACGAACCGAACCGGCACCCCCAGCTCCTGCTGAATGGCCAGGACCACTCCCCCTTTGGCCGTGCTATCCAGCTTGGTCAGGATCACCCCGGTCACCCCCACCGATTCCTTGAAATGCCGCGCCTGGATCAGCGCGTTCTGCCCGGTCGTGGCATCCAGCACCAGGAAGGTCTCATGAGGGGCCTTGTGCACCTGCTTGGCGGCCACCCGGCGGATCTTCTCCAGCTCCTTCATCAGATTGTACTTCGTGTGCAGCCGGCCGGCCGTGTCCACGATGAGCAGATCCGCCTGGCGCGACTCCTGACTGGCCCGAATGGCGTCATACACCACCGCGCCGGGGTCCGCGCCCGGCCCCTGGGCGATCACGTCCACCCCAGCCCGCTCGCCCCAGATCTTCAGCTGATCGATGGCCGCCGCGCGGAAGGTGTCAGCGGCCGCCAGCACGACCTTTCGGCCGCGCTGCTTATAATAGTAAGCCAGCTTGGCGATGGTGGTCGTCTTGCCCGACCCGTTCACGCCCACCACCAGTACCACGGTGAGCAGACGCGGCTCATCGATGGCCATCGGCGGCGCGTCGCCGAAGAGGGCGACCATCTCCTCCTTCAGGACCTCATAGGCATCCCCGGTGCGCTTGATCCCCTCGCGCTCCACCCGCTCCTGCACTCGCTCGACCAGCCGGAGCGTGGTGTTCACGCCGACGTCCGCCTGGATCAGCAACGCCTCCAGCTCCTCCCAGAGATCATCGGTGATCTCGTTGGCCTGGAAGAGGGAGCCGATGCGGCCGAAGAATCCTCGTCGGGTCTTGGCCAAGCTCTGCTCGATCTTCTGTTCTTCCTCTCGCTTCTCCTCGGAGCTAAACAGTTTCCGAAACACGGGCTACTCCTCACCACAGGATCGGGCGGCCTCGCGACCGCCCGATCGGCTATATCCGTATATCTGCATCCACGCGCCCATCCATTATACTCGAACCTACCCCCACGGACAAAGCGAGGCCGCGTCGTACGCCATTGCCCGCCCCGCCATCCCCGTGTATAATGCCGCCGCTCATCCCATCCCACCGACACGCCGCCGAGGCATAGCATGAAAGCGCGCACTCAGGATCCGATACACCATGGGGCTCTGCGACGCACGGCCATCGTGCTGGCCGCCTACGCCCTGCTCACGCTCGGTATGACCTACCCAGTCGTCCGGCATTTCTTCTCCGCCATCCCCGGCGATGGCTTCGACGGCTGGCAGAACTACTGGAACCTGTGGTGGGTGCGCCAGGCCCTCCTGGTGGAACACCGCCACCCCTTCTTCACCGACATGCTCTACCACCCGACGGGGGTCAGCCTGCTGTTCCATACCCTCAACCCGTTTAACGGCTTCACCTTCCTCCCCGTGCAGCTGGCCACCAACCTCTTCGCCGCTTACAACAGCGTCGTCCTTTTCAGCTTCGCGGTGGGCGGCCTCGGCAGCTACCTGCTGGGCCGATACGCGCTCCGACGCGCGCCGGAGCCCGCTCGCACGTGGGGAGCCTTCCTGGCCGGCGCCATCTACACCTTCTCCCCGGTTCACTTCGCCCACCTGCTGGGGCACATGCAGGTCTTCTCTCTGGAGTGGATCCCCTTCTACGTCCTATATCTGTGGCGCGGCGTCGATCGCGCCAGAGAGGGGGCGCTAACCCCTCGCGATGTAGCGCTCCCGGCGCTGTTCCTGATCCTGACCGGCCTGTGTGACTGGTACTTCGTCCTGTACTGCCTGCTCTTCACCGGGTTGGTCTGGCTCTACCTGCTGTGGCGACGACAGATGACCCCCCGCATCGTCCTGTGGACCCTGGGGATCGGGGTCCTGTTCATCCTTCCCCTCTCCCCACTGCTATGGCCGATGGTCATGGAGGCTCGCCGCTACGACTTCATGGTGCCCTCCCCGGATCAGGTTTATACCCTTTCGGCGGACCTTCTGGCGTTCCTGACGCCCAACGAGTTCCACCCGCTGTGGGGCGACATGGCAGCTCGGCTAGGATCGCGATTCACCAGCACCGTATCGGAGCACATGGTGTTCGCGGGGTACGTCCCGCTCCTGCTGGGGCTGTGGGGCGCGCGACGCGGAGGGCACAGGCGCGACTTCTGGGCGCTGGCGACCGTCGGGTTCGCCGTGCTGGCGCTGGGACCCGCGCTCCACATCGCGGGCCGCCAACAGCCCATCCCGCTACCCTACGCCCTCCTGCAGCGTCTGATCCCCTTCATCCACATCACCCGGTCCGTGAGCCGGCTGGATGTGATGGTCATGCTATCGCTGGGCGTGCTGGCCGCGCTGGGGCTTCAGGCGCTGATGCGGACCACGCGCCGTCCCCGGCTGCTCGCGCTCGGAGCGCTGGCGCTGACGCTATTCGAGTTCCTGCCAGCCCCCTATCCCGTCTCGCCTCCCGACACCCCCCAGTGGTACAAGACGCTGGCCCAGGAACCCGGCGACTTCGCCGTGCTCAACCTGCCCATGAACTGGGACCGCCCCGGGTACCTACTCTATCAGACCGTCCACGGCAAGCGCCTGACCGTCGCCTACATCTCCCGCAACGACCCCCGCACCTTGACGGAGCGCGTGCCCGTGCTGCAGCAACTGCGCCATCTGGGGCCGGACGTCATCGCCCAGGATCTGACGGAGGTGGGGCGCAGCGTGCTGAGCTATCTGGACGTGCGATACGTGATCCTCGACCGGTACAAGATGCCGGGCGAGCAGGAACGTGAGCCCACGGTCCGGTACGCCACGGCCGCGCTGGCCGGGCTATCCCCCATCTACGAGGATGAACGCCTGACCGTCTATCGCGTCGAGCCGCCCGCACGGCCCGTCCCCTTCCTGATCCTGGGCGATGGCTGGGGGCCGCGGCAGGTGGAGGGGGCGACCGCCTGGCGCCGGATCGCCGGCGAGGCCACCCTGCAGATCCATACGGAGGAGCCGGTCACCGTCTCCCTCCGGGCGATCGCTCGGGGCGGGGAAGCAGGGACGAACCTGACCCTGGAAGCCGCCACGGGAGCTCCTCTGTCCATATCCCTCACCGCCGCGGAGAAGGCGCTGGAGTTCGGGCCGCTGGCGCTTTCTCCCGGCACGCACACCATCGTCCTCACGGCCGAGGGCCCGACCTGGATCACGGGGCTGACGCTCGTACCCTGAAGTCGCGGCGACGCCGCGCCCCCGGCCGAGGAGGCAGATCACAAGCTTCCTCTACTCTGCTCACATAACTTTGACAGAAGCAAGGTTCAGTGCTATGGTGCTTACGCGTTCCGTCATGATTGCCCCCTGAAATGGGGGCTTCAGTGAGCCCTTCACGCTATCGTCAGATCGTGGGCCGTGATTTGGAAGCGGCAGGCCCCGGTCCACCTGGATCAGAGCCAGGGCCACTGGGACTATCTTAGAGGAGTCTAACGATGAAATGGCTGAAACACACGTTGCTGATCACCGTGCTGATCGCGCTGGCCCTGGCAGGTTGCCGCGGCAAAAAGGAGCCGACAGCGACGCCCGCTCCCACACCTCCGGCCGTAGCGACTAAGGCGGCCCCCACCGCGACGCCGGCGCCCAAGAAGCCCGAGGCTGCGGAGAAGGCCCCCACTCCCACGCCCAAGGCACAGGAGGAGCCGCCTACGCCCACGCCCGCCCAGGAGGTAGCCGAGCCATCCGAGGCGGCGGAGGCGCTGAAGGCCCTGGGGACCTATCGCACCCGCCTGACCGCGGACTGGTCCGAGATCAGCGCCAATGAGACGACCACATACACCATGAAAGTCCTCGAGGAATACGTCGCGGACGAGCAGGCATACCGGATGATCATCCGCATGACCTCCTCGGACAAGCCGGAGGAGGCCCCTCTGGAGCGGATCGTCATCGGCAAGGACCAATGGCTGCGCATGGAGGACCAGTGGATCTACACCCCGGTTGAGGAAGAGCAGATGCCCATGTTCATCGAGGAGCTGACCCCGGAAAATCTCCTCAACGATCTCGGGGAGGCGCGGCTCGTGAAATCGGGCGAAGAGATCAACGGCATCAAGACCCAGCACTATGCCATCGATAAGGATCACCTCACCTCGTCGCGTGCCTTGCTCTTCGCCAAGGACGATCCGGAAACCCTGCAGGACGTGGAGATCGAGGCGTTCCAGGCCGATCTCTGGATCGCGGAAGACGGCGGATACCTGGTCAAATTCGAGGTTCAGGAGTCGTTCACCCAAGGTGCGAAGAGCGGGAATCCCGTTCGCGTCCAAGGGGCGATGACCTACGAGGTTTACGACGTCGGCGCAGACATCAAGATCGAGCCGCCGACCACCTCAGCGGGGTCCTCCTCCGAATCGGCGGGAGAATCCGGCGTCCCCATAGGGCAGGCAGGCATGAGGCTGCCGGGCTTCGAGGAGGGCGGCATGCCCTTGCCGGAGGGTGCGACCATCGAGATGGCCATGGGGGAGATGCAGATCCTCACCGTGCCGCAGCCGCTCAAGGATGTAGCCGCCTTCTACGACCAGATCCTGACTCAGGCTGGATGGACGAAGGCACCAGAGGGAAGCTACGAATCCGACGAGGCCGCGATGCTCTCCTATCAGAAGGACGGCGTCACGATCAGCCTCTCGCTCACATGGGCGGCAGATGAGCAACAAACACAGGTCATGCTGGTCGTCGGGGAGCCATAAAGCACCACTCCCCGCATCTCCGTCAGGAAACGAGAAGCCCCTGCGCAGAAGCTGTGCGCAGGGGCTTCCTCTCATCACAAAGTCGGCACAGGGTGCAAAACCCTCAGTGTCCTAACACGGCGACCGATCGCTCCCTCGGCTGGTGGCGCAATACGACCCGCCCGAACCTATCCAGAAGCGACCGGGCCTTCTGCCACCGAGCGCGCAGGTGATCCTTCCGCACCCGCCAGACGCCGTTGAGCTGGTTGATGACCAGCCGGCTATCCCCCAAAACCTCCAGATCCACGCGCTGGGGATCGATCCCCTCACGCGCCAGGTGGCTCAGCAACGCCTCCAGCGCGGCGATCAGCGCGTCGTACTCGGCCTCGTTGTTGGTCAGCCGCCCAAAGCGCAGCCGATGAACCTCGGGTGGCCTTCCCGGCCAGAGGAACGCGTAGCTGCCGTACCCCGGCCCCGGGTTGCCCCGGCTTCCGCCATCGAACATCAGCCCCAGCCGGACCGTTGACGATCCGCCCGGCTCGGCCGACGGCCGGCGATCGCCCACCGCCGGATCGAGAAGCCCCAACGCAACAGCGCGCCGCCACAGGACGGCGCGCTCGCGAGGGCTCAAGGAGGCGATGTCCGTCAGGATTCGATCCACCTCGTTCATGCGGCCACTTCCCGGGCCTGGCGCGACTTCTGCGAACGATACAGGTCGTACAGATAGAACAGATTCGCCCGATGCAACGACTGCACCAGCCCTCCCAACGGGATGCGGGACTTGCCACACGACTCAATGTCCACGCGCATCAGCGCCTGACGCGGCTGCCCCGACTCGACATGCTCACGCACGATCTGCTGGATCGTCTCCAGGTAGGCGATGTTGCTCTCGACGGCATCCTTGATCTCCCCTCGTAGCAACACCTCGCCATGCCCCTGGACGATGCTCTCCAGGGAGAGCTCCCGCACCTTACGCAGGGACCGGATCATCTCGTCCAGATCCCCGCCGACGATGTACGGCACAGGCATCACCACATCGCCCGCGAAGAGGACCTTCAGCTCCTTTACGTATACCATCGCGCCATCCGGGCTGTGTCCTGGCGCGTGAATGGCCGTGATCGTCTTCCCGCCCAGCCGGACCGTCGCCGTGTCATCGAAGGTCACCCGAGGAATGCGCAGCTGGACCTCCGCCAGCTCGGGCGTCTGCTTCTTCGCCTCCTCCAGGCCACGCTGCCCCAGCTTGAGCAACAGCTCCCGACAACGCTTATGGCAGATCACCTCCGCCTGGGGGAAGAGGTAGAGCCCGTTCGCGTGGTCGGCGTGATAATGGGTGAGGATCACATAACGAACGCCTCTGGGGCTGATCTGCTCCGCAAAGGCGCGCAACTCTCGCGATTCGTCAGGGAAGGGCAGCGTGTCCACCACAACGCTCCCCTCCGGGGTCGCGATCACCCCCGCGGTCACCTGGGCATACAGGCCGCTGGTGAACATGTAGACGTCTTCGGCAACACGCTCGCGATACGTGGGCACGGACATCTCCTGAAGGTGGAATTACGAAGCGGCGAACTAAGCCGCCGCCCGGTCCGGATCAACATAGCACAAAGGAGACGCGCTGTCAAGGGGATTCAACGGAAATCCACACACAAACAAGAGATCGGCAACGGAATTACCCCAAGATCCATGCTGCCGCAAATCACGTTCATCAAAAGCCGTTGGGACAGACAACCGAGCGCCCGCACGAGGCGCGAGAAGGCCCGTGACATCCTCCGAGGCGTCACGGGCCCTACAAATGACGGTACGATAGATTCGCGAGGAGCTCAGCGCCGACGCTCCCGAGGCCAATCGGGCAGGATCCACCGGATCTGATAGCGCGGCGGGGGCGGGGCCAGCAAGTAGACATCCACCCAACGATACCACAACTCCAGATTGTGATCGTCGAAGCCCAGATCGATGCGGCGGCCTCGGATCAGCCCTCCTGTATCGGCCACGTCCCCGATCCCATAACCGGGCACGTACACCCGGCTCCCCAGCTTGATGACGGTGGGATCCACCGCCACGATGCCCTTGCGCATCCGCCATCCCAGCCGGGTGCGACCGAAGTAGGGGTCATCCGGCTCCACCCCGGCGGTCGAAGGCGAGTAGGAGGTGGCCAACATGCGGACCTTGCGCCAGTAGGTGATCGTGCCCTGAGGCGTCTCCAGCGTGCGCAGGACGATCTTACGCCCATAGGCGATCACCCGGGTGATGGGTTCCTGGGCGACCCACTCGTCCTCCAGCGTGCGGCTCACCACCTGATCATCGTGGTACACCACCCGGAAGCGCCGTTTGATCAGCCCCTCCTGCCCCGCCTGATCCACCCGACGTCGGTCGATCTCCAGCTCGTCATCCGGGACCCAGATCGTCTGGAAGGGCACCGAGTCCTGCTCGACCTCAATGGCCTCGCGCACCCGGATGATCGAAACGGTGAGATTGGGCTTGATCTCCGCCGACAGGGGCGGATCGACGATGTCCGCTCCGGCGACCACGATCCCCAGATCAGCCAGGGCGTCGGCGACGGTGCGCTGTCGGGTGCGGGTGCGGATCTCACGGCCATCCACGCGCACGGAGAAGGGTACAGAGCGGGCGATGTACACGTGAAGCCCGGCCGTCACCCGGCTTCCCAGCCCAGGCCGCACCAGATCCCCCAGATACAACGTCACGCCCTCCCGCCGCAGCGCCTCGCCCACGGTGGGCGCGGTGGTGTGGATGGTATAAGTCGCCTTCCCGTCCGTCACCTGAATCGGCACGGCCCGACGCACCACCACCCGGAGCGGCTGCATCTCCCAGCGCGCCCACGGATATCCCACATGACGCCCGTTCGGCCGCAACTCCACGGGGGGCAACGGCTCATCCAGATCCGATACCGCCCGCCCCTCCATCTCCACCACGTCATACGGCGAGACGTACACGCCCGCCTCGGTCAGCAACCTCCGCAGCGTGCGCGCTCGCGTGCGCACCTCCAGGGTCGCCCCGTCGACCTCCACCCGGGCCGGCCGGGCTCGATGCACGACGATCTCCTGCCCCGGAGACAAGGAAGCTGCCGGGTTGGGGAAGACGGCGTCCTGAGGGGACAGGTCCACCCCCACATCCGACAGCAGATCCGCCACCGTCGCCCGATGGGTGCGCACGGACACGCTTTGGCCATCCACTGTGACCACCACAGGAGCGCCCGTGGCCTGATACACCTGACGCCCCACCCCAGCCAGGACCAGGAGGCAGAACAGGGTGATCCAGGGGTGCCGGAGGAGAAAAGCGTGCACTCGCCACCCCCATGGCCGCTCAGCGGTGGGGACGTGCGTCCACCGCCTCCGCTCCCACGGTCGGGCTACGCCCGCGTCGCTTCTCGCCATACGGTCAGGCTACTCCATCTCGCGGACGATGGTGCACCCAAAGGGCTCGGTTTCCGGTCGGGGGACCGGACGGCCAGCCATCACGGCCGCCAGCGCCTCTTCCAGATAATTCACTTCCGGCTCGCGCTTGCGAAACGTGCGATCGTCCACCGCGCCCCGGTAGCGCAGGACCCCCTCTCGGTCGATGAGGAAGATGTGCGGAGTCGTCAACGCGCCATAGAGATCAGCCACTACATTCCCGCGATCGCGCAACACCGGGAATCGGACGCCTCGATCGGCCATCACCCGCCGGATCTCCTCGTCATCGTAGTGGCAATTGGAGTCGATGGCCAGCAGCACCACGCCCTGCTGCGACCACTCCTCGTACCGTTCGTTGAAATACGGATCGAAGGCCTCCGAGACCGGGCACTCGGCCGACCAGAAGTTCAGGATCACGATCTGCCCCCGGTAGTCGGACAGCCGATGCGTGCGCCCCTCCATATCCGGCAACTCGAAATCGGGAGCGATCCGACCGATCTCAGCGCCCATTCATCCCTCCATGACGGTTCACGTCCTCACGCCTCGCCAGTATACCGCAAGGGCCATGGACGGCCAAATCACCCGCACAACCCCCGATCACGCGCCGCCGGCGACCCGCCGCACGTGTACCACGAGATCATCCGTGAACGCGATGGTGTCGATGGATAGCCCCTCGGACGTGGCCGCCAGCCGCCCGGGGACCCTCCGATAGCGCCCATCCGATGGGTGATAGAAGGCCAGGGCATATTGACCCGGGGGCATGGCGATCACCAATCGCCCGGCCGGGGACGCTGTTCCCGTGTACTCGTTCACCAGATAGATCACCGCCTCCTCGTCGGAGCGAAGCAGATAGGCGAAGTCCACCGGCGGCCGGGCCAGCACGCCATCCTCGACCGGCTGCATGGTCCACCACCGCGTGTGCTCCTCCCAGAACGGCCGCATATGCCGATAATACTCCTCCCCCGGGCCCATCTCCAACGTCTCGATCCCCTCGCATCCCACCCAGCTGTGATAGCTCCAATAGTTGCCGGAGATATTCCAGACCCAGGCCTGTTTCCGACGATGCACGGGATCGTCATTACCATGGACCCGCTCACGCCCGCTTTGGTTGCACCAGGCCGGCTTGTCATACCGATGGACGCGCAACGCGATCCGGCGATAGTGCCGATCCAGGCTATGCCGCTCCGGGTCGCTCGAAGCGCTGCAATGGTTGACGGCGATATCCAGCCACTCCTCCTCCGGCCACGCCGCGTCCCCCGTCGCGGGGAAAGACGTGCAGATCAAGTGATCATACGGGTCGTGGAAGCGCAGGTAGCGCGCCATATATGCCTGATATGGCCGGTTCCCGTCCCACTCGTCAAACAGCTCCCAGGCGAGGATGTTGGGGAAGGCCGCCAGCCGGGCCAGCAGATAGCTCCAATAGCGCTCCATCTCGGGATCCGGGATGGGCGCCATGGACTCCCGCCGCATCTGACAGAAGATCACGGGCTCGACCAGCACCCCACGTAGCATCGCACGCCGGATGATCTCCTCCATGCGCTGCCAGAGCCGCACGTTGAACCGGGTGAAGTCCGGCACCGCCCGCACGCCAGCCCATGGCCACACCTCCTTGCCCACCTCGGAGAAGAAGGCGTTGGTCTCCAGGGCGAAGCGCACACAGGTAAACCCTCGCTCGGCCGCCTGATCGATGAAGGTGAGCGCGTGATTCGCCACCGCCAGCAGCCATGCCGTCTTGGAGACGAGAAATGGTCGCTCCCCGCCCTCCCGCAGAAAGTGGTAGGGATACGCCGGGTCTACGCGCACCACCCCGTGGCGCGCCGACGGCACGCAGCGAAACGCCCCTTCCTCCTCCACCACATCCTCTCCAGCCTGGAACCGCAGCCGATAGCCGTGCTCCCCCACCAATGTCGGGGAGAACCGCAGCCGGTAGACGGAGCCATCCGCGCTGTCGCAAAAGCCGGCTAACGGGATCTCCCGGCCATCCGGCGTCACGATCGTACCGCTCAGATGAGCGTCCAGGAAGGGGTTGGGCACGCGACCAGGTGGCGCCTGTAAAAACCACTCGATCACGTCGAACTGAGGGACGACGGAGGGCGGCAGAAGATAACGATAATCAGTCATCAGATATCCCCACCTTGACACATCTCCAAGCATCTGCTAGAATCGCGGCGAACCACCTGGCTACGCGAAAAGGAGGCGATCATGCCGGAACCAACTGCTGAGCAGCCTTCGTTGATCCCTCAGCAAGGTACGCAAGCCGAATACGGACAGCCTCTCACCGGAACCGGACCGTTGACCTATCAGTCCTCACTGGCCGCGGCCATGGGAGCCTTCCACGACCACATGAAGCGCAAGGGATTCTCTGAGAACACCATCAAGGCCTTTATGGGCGACCTGCGCATCCTCAGCCGCTACTTGGGCGCCGACCGCCCGGTGGGGCGGATCAGCACAGAGGACCTGAACAACTTCCTGGCCTACCTGCTGTACCAACGCGGCAAGCCATGCAGCCCCAAATCGTTCGCCCGCCGCCTGACGACCCTCAAGGTGTTCTTTGGATGGCTCGTCGAGAGTCAGGTACTCGCCGACGACCCGGCCGCGCCCATCGCCCACCAGCCGGTGCGCACCCCCCTGCCCGAGATCCTCTTCGACGACGAGGTAGATCAGCTTATGCGCACGGCCCAGGATCTCCTGTGGGCGCCACGTCCGGACGCCCGCCCATATGTGCTGGTGAGCCTGTTGCTGCAAACCGGCATCAAGAAGAGCGAGTGCATGAACCTGCGCCTGGACGATATCGACCTCTCCAACCCGGCCGCTCCCTCCATCCTCATCCGCTACGACAATCCGCGGATGGTCCACAAGGAACGACGCCTGAGCCTGAGCCCTTACATCATACCAGCGCTACGGCAATATCTGGCCGAATACCAGCCGAAGACTCACTTATTCGAATGCACAGCCCGTAACCTCGAATATGTGCTGGCGGATCTAGGGCAAAAGGCGGGGCTCACCAAACCGGTGGGATTCGAGATGCTGCGCTGGACATGTGCCGTGCGCGATTTCCGCAACGGCATGCCGGAGGAACGACTTCGCAAGAAGTTGGGGTTGTCTCCCATCAGTTGGCGGGAGACCAGCGAGAAGATCCGTAAGCTGGCCTCGCCCGGCCTGTAGCACGCCACGGCCGCGTGCCCGGATCCCTTTCATCTGCCCGCATCGCTGCCGATCGACGCGCCGGCGCTACGGACTGGCATCGCGGCTGCCCAGCGGCAGGAACGTGCGGAATGACGACCGGTAGACGGCGGTCACGCCCATGTAATCGCCGCTCCAGCCCCCCACGACGTATACGCGCGATTCCAAAGCGGCCGCGCCCAGGTTGCGCCATTGCCCCTCGAAAGGAGAGTCCACGCGCGACCACGTGTTGCTCAGCGGGTCAAAACGCTCGTTGTACTCCAGGCCACCCCGCCATCCGCCGCCGATGGCATACAGCGCTCCCCCCTCCGCGGCCAGAGCGAGGCCACCTCGCGGGGCCGTCATAGCGGGGAGATCCTCCCACGCCGGCTCATCGTGGGCCTCGGCCGCCGGATCGAAGCGTTGCGCCAACGCATACTCCCGGCGTCCGTCGTATCCCCCCACCACGTAGATCGCATGATCCAAGCTGGTCGCAGCCAGGAAGCCACGCGCCACAGACAGCTCGGCGACCCGCTCCCAGGCATCCGCCCCTGGATCATAAGCCCACACATCGGGCACGTAGCGCTCGCCATCCCACCCCCCGAACACGTACAGCCGCCCGGCCGCGGCCGCGACGGCATGGGCACAGCGAGGGGATGGCAGAGGACGGCCGGAGGACCAGACATCCCGGACGGGGTCGTATATCTCCAGGACATCGCTGGCGCGACCGTCCTGCGTGCACCCGCCCACAGTATAGATCTTACCCGTAATCACCGCCGCTCCCAGATTGCTCACCGGCGTCGGCTTACGCGCCCGCAACGCCCAGCTGTTCTTCGCCGGGTCGTAGGCGTAAACGGCATCGGATACGCCCTCCGGCCCCTCGCCCCCGATGGCATACAAGCGCCCATCCAGGGCCACCAAGGCCAGCCGAGAGCGCGGCCGAGGGAGCGGCGCACGCATCTCCCAACGCGACACATCACGCCATGGAGCGGCTCCCAGCAACGGACGCCCCTGGTCCGTGAACGGGACTAGCTCCGCTCCCAGGCGTGCCCGGCCACCCAGCGGCCATGCCACGGCCAACACAGCCGCCACCATCACCACGACCAGATAGATCCGCTGCCAGAGGCGCAGGCGGGCTACAGGGGCTGCCCTTTCGCGCTCCGCGGCGGGCGGGACGCCGTCCAGGGTTAGCCATCCCGCCTGCACGGCCAACATCGTCGCCTCGGTACGCGAGGCGACGCCCAGCTTCTCGAAGATATTGCGCAGGTGGACCTTCACCGTGTTGGGGCTGATCATCAGCTCGACGGCGATCTGCTGATTGGTCGCCCCGGTAGCCACCAAACGCAACACCTCCAGTTCACGTTTGCTCAGCGGACATGGGTCCGTAGTCATGGCCGTTCCAAGAGAAAGCCAGAGTCTCGCCAGCAACCATCCGGAGCTCGCCACATCTACATCCCTTGCAGGGCAAGCTCCCCTTAAAAGTCATGATAGCATAGCCCGTCGTGCATGACAACAATACGGGAGCGTGTCTAACTTTGCGCCTGCCTTTCTCCGCCCTTTCCAAAGGGGCCGGGCCGAGACCGGGCAGGTCAGGGGCGGTGACTACCACAGGTATGAAACGAACAGACGAGCGCCTCTACCAATGGTTGACAAAAGGCGACGTGTGGCGTATACTTTCCCCACCAATTGGAATAGGCTAAATCCCTGAACAAAGGCGATGACGGAGAGGAGTAGGCGAGCGGAAGCTCCCAGGGAGGTCGGGTCCTGGACTGGAAGCCCGGCCGAGCGGAACCTCGCTGAAGTTCGCTCCCGAGCCGACGGGTGAACATCGGCCCTTCAGGAAGGCGCAGGACCCTTCCCCAGGCCGATCAGTAGTCCGCTCCGGATGCCCACCGTTATCGGGGCCGCCGATCGCCCAAATCATGGGGCCGTCGGGTCGAGAGGTCGGCGTATGCCGGCAAGCAGGGTGGTACCGCGGAATGCGACCAGGTCGCACTTCGTCCCTGACGAGGTGCGACTGTTTTGTTTCCACCACAAACGGTGAGTTTCGCTCGGAGGACGGTTTATGCTGGAACAACTGGAGGCGTTGCAAGAGGAAGCCCTCGCCGCGTTGGCCGCTGCGAAGGATCAGAAATCGCTGGAGGAATGGCGTGTGCGCTACCTCGGCCGGCGCGGGGCGCTCACGGCGGTGATGCGCGGCCTCCGCCAGATCCCGCCGGAGGAGCGCCCCAAGGTGGGGCAGGCGGCCAATCGGGTCAAGGAGACGTTGGAGGCCGCGTACACACGGCGACAGGAGGAGATCAAAGCCGCCGAGATAGAGGCCCAACTGAAGGCCGATGCGGTAGACGTGACCCTCCCCGGCCGCCCCATCGCGCTGGGCCGGCTACACCCCACCACGCAATCACTGCGCCGAATCTACGAGATCTTCGCCGAGATGGGGTTCCAGGTCTATGACGCCCGCGAGGTCGAGTACGATGAGTACAACTTCGGCCTGCTGAATATTCCCCCCCACCATCCGGCACGGGACATGTGGGACACGTTTTGGATCAACGATCGCGTCCTGCTACGCACGCACACCAGCCCCGGGCAGATTCACGCCATGCGAGAGTTCCACCCCCACCCCATTCGCGTGATCCTGCCGGGCAAATGCTATCGATACGAGCAGGTGACCGCTCGCTCCGATTTCATGTTCTATCAGGTCGAGGGGCTGGCCATCGGCCACAACATCACGATGGCGGACCTGAAGGGTACGATGGAGAACTTCGCCCGCCGCATGTACGGCGGCCAGCGCCGGATACGATTTCGCGGCTCCTACTTCCCGTTCACGGAGCCCAGCATAGAGGTGGACATCGACTGCATCCTGTGCGAGGGAAAGGGATGCCGGGTGTGCAAGTACACTGGCTGGCTGGAGATCGCCGGGGCGGGCATGGTCCACCCAGTTGTGCTCCGTAACGGCGGATACGATCCCGACGAGTTTACCGGATACGCGTTCGGCATGGGCGTAGAGCGCCCGGCGATGCTCAAATATCGCGTCGACGATATCCGCTATTTCTACTCCAATGACCCGAGGTTCCTGGAACAACTGGGATAAGGCGATGCACAACGGCTGGATCGCCTGCATCACCTCGGTGACCTGACCGACCAAACCTGAATCAGGGGGTCTCTATATGAAAGCACCGCTTTCCTGGCTAAAGGATTTCGTCGATATCACCATGTCGGTGGAAGAGCTGGCAGAACGGCTCACGCTGGCCGGTCTGGAAGTCGACCATATCGAGCATATCGGCGCCGATTGGGATCGGGAGAAGATCGTCGTCGGCCAGATCATCCGTGTGGATCCGCACCCCAACGCCGATCGGCTAACCCTGGCCACGGTCGACTACGGCGCCGACGAGCCGTTGACCGTCGTCACCGGCGCCCCCAACGTGAAACAGTACGAGGGCAAGCCGCTCCCCGGCCCGCTCAAGGTCGCCTTCGCCATGGTTGGCGCCGAGCTTATCGACGGGTATGCCGATGACGGGCGCAAGATGAAGCTGAAGCCGGCCAAGATCCGGGGCATACGCTCAGAGGGCATGGTCTGCTCCGAGAAGGAGCTGGGCCTGTCCGACGAGCACACGGGGATCCTCTACCTCCCGGCCGACGCCCCCGTCGGAATGCCCCTGGCCGATTACATGGGCGATGTGGTCCTGGATTTCGACATCAAGGGCGGCTTCGCCTACCTGTACAGCATCGTGGGGATCGCTCGGGAGATCGCGGCGCTCACTGACCAGAAGGCGCGCCTGGATGTGCTGACCATCCTCGATCGCCAGCCGGTGGAGATCCGCCCGGACGCGCCCTGGCTGGACCTGGAGATCGCCGATCCCGATCTGTGCGCCCGCTACTCCGCCGCCATGATCCGCGGCGTCCAGATCGGCCCATCGCCTGATTGGATGCAACAGCGACTGCGCCGCGCCGGCATGCGCCCCATCAATAACATCGTGGACATCACGAACTACGTCATGCTGGAGCTGGGCCAGCCGCTGCACGCGTTCGATTACGCCAAGCTGCGCCCGCGTCCCGGCGAGGACCGCCCGGCCATCATCGTCCGGCGGGCCCGCCCCGGCGAGCGCATGACGACGCTAGACGGCGTGGAACGCGAGCTGGATCCGGAGATGCTCCTCATCACCGACGGCGGCGGCCCCGTCGCGATCGCCGGCGTCATGGGCGGGCTGGAATCCGAGGTTACGGAGGCCACCACCGACATCCTGCTGGAGTCGGCCAACTTCGACTACATCAACAACCGGCGCACGGCGAAGGCGCTCAACCTGCCCAGCGAGGCCGCCACCCGCTTCGGCAAGCGGGTGGACCCGGAGCTCACGGTGAAAGCGCTGGCCCGGGCCTGCCAGCTTTTGGAGGAACTGGCGGGCGGCAAGGTGGAACCGCTTTACGCCGATCTGTACCCCGGCCGCAAGGAGCCCACCGTCATCGACCTGCGGCTACGGGACGTGCCCCGCATCCTCGGCGCGGATGTGTCTCGCGCCGAGGTCGAGCGCATCCTGCACTCGTTGGAGTTCGACACGGCGTCGGCGGGCGAGGGGATCCTACGGGTCACCGTCCCCAGCTATCGGCTGGACGTCACCCAGCCGGTCGATCTGATCGAGGAGATCGGGCGGATCTGGGGATACGATCGCCTGCCATCCACCCTGATCCAGGATGAACTCCCGCCCCAACGGGACAACCCGCAGTTCCAACTAGAGGAGAGGGTACGAGATCTCCTGGTCGGAGCGGGGCTGCAGGAGGTCATCACCTACACGCTGATCAGCCCGTCGCTGGAGGGGAAGCTGTACCCTGGGCAGCCAGTGGACGAATCTCGCTACATCGGGTTGGCCAACCCCATGAGCAGCGAGCGCACACACCTGCGCCGGACGCTGGCGGCCAATCTGCTGACCACCATACGCTCCCATCTGCGCTATGTGGACCGCGTTGCGCTGTTCGAGATCGGGCGCGTCTACCTGAAACAGGAGGGGCAGGACCTGCCCGACGAGGAGCCGCGACTGGGCATCGCTATGACAGGGCCGCGCGGCCTGGATGGCTGGCTGGATAAGGACTCGGAGCCGCTGGACTTCTTCGACCTCAAGGGGGTAGTGGAGATCCTGCTCGACCGATTGGACATCGGGCCGATCGAATACCGCCCCATCGAGCATCCAACCTACCAGCCCGGGCGCTCCGCCGAGATCGTTCTGGTGGAGGAGGGCTCCGGGGAAGCCGTTCGGCTGGGTACCCTGGGCGAGGTCCACCCGGTTGTGCGAGAGGCATTCGATCTGCCCGCCCAGCGCGTGGGACTGGCGGAGCTCTCGCTGCGTCCCCTAATCGCCCGATACGGGCATATCCGCACGCTGCAACCCATCTCGCCCTTCCCGGCCGTGAAGGAGGATCTGGCGATCGTCGTCGATCAGGACATCCCCGCCACCCGCGTGGAGGAGGTCATCCGGAAGGCCGGAGGGCGGCTCCTGCAGGCGGTCCGCCTGTTCGACGTTTACCAGGGCGCCTCGATCCCGGAGGGGAAGAAATCCCTGGCCTACGCCCTCACCTATCAGGCTCTCGACCGCACCCTGACGGATGAGGAGGTGGCCTCTATCCGAGCGCGCATTATCCGCCGCCTGGAACGGGAGCTGGGCGCTCAACTGCGGGCATGACGGGACGCAAGAGGTCCGGATAAACCGGGAGGCCAGGGCGGCCCTCGTCGCCCCCTGGCCTCCTGATATTCAGATCAGCTTTGGCAGCCCCGCCTACGAGCGGAGGCTGTCCGCGATCGCCGGAAGCACCTGCGCCACATCCCCCTCAATCCTCAAAACAGCCCGATGATCCAGGGATGTTGGGCCCCGATTTACGATCAGGAGTCTCCCCCCGTGATCCAGCGTAAGTCGCGGCAGATCGGCCGCGGGGAAAACTTCCAGGGAGCTCCCGGCGACCAGCATGAGATCCGCACGAAGGGCAGCCTGTTCCGCACGGTGAAAGACATCCAGAGGCAGCATCTCGCCGAACAGGATCACGTCCGGCTTCACGACGCCGCCGCATTGGTCACACATCGGCACCTGCCCGGCCAATACGACATCCCACAGCGGCGCGGCATCCACGCGAGCGCGACAGCGGAGACAGGTGGCCGTATGAAGATGGCCATGGATCGCGAGCACGTCCCGGCCGCCCGCTGCCTCCTGCAAGCCATCGACGTTTTGCGTGATGATCTCATGCAGATAGCCCAACGCCTGAAGGCGGGCCAGCGCCTTGTGCGCGGGGTTCGGCCGGGCATTGCGCAGGATCCGGGCCAAAGGCCGAATCCAATCATAGAAACGATCTGGGGAGGTGATAAACGCGTCGATCGAGGCAACCTCTGAGGGATCGTGATGCTCCCAAAGTCCGGAGCCGGGTGACCGAAAGTCGGGGACGCCGCTGGGCACGCTGATCCCGGCCCCGGTGAACGCGACGAAATGGCGAGAACGGCGGATGAGCTCGGCAGCACGCTGGATATCACGCTGCAGAGAGATATCCTCCGGGCTCAGATGCAAAGCCATGGTACCACACAAATCGATCGTTTATCCCACGCTTGCGATTTCTGCCGGACCCTGATCATCGGCCTGAATGAGAGGGGAGGTCCCCTCCGGCCCTTCAGAAAGCATTCGACGTATGGGCAAAACGAAATGGAACGTAGTGCCCACACCCTCTACGCTCTCCACCCAGATCACGCCGCCGTGAGCTTCCACAATGCTGCGCACAATGGCCAGGCCTATCCCCAGGCCGCCAAATGGCCGGGTGGTAGAGCCATCCACCTGGTAGAATCGATCCCAGATGTGATCGAGTTTGTCCGCGGGGATCCCGACGCCCTGGTCGCTCACGCTCACCTCGACGGCCGGCTGGCTCTCCCCCTGTTCATCGAACTGATAGCGGCAAGGGCGGATACGCACGGCGACTGTGCCGCCGTCGGGGCTGAATTTGACCGCGTTGCTCAAGAGGTTATCAAAGACCTGACGTAAGCGGCCGCGATCTCCAAAGATCTGCGGCACGTCACTCGCCGCGTCCAGGACGAACTCGAACATCTCCTCACGGCCGTCCTCGTGAACCACCATCTGGGCGGTCTCGATGCATGATTGCGCCAGCGCGACCAGGTTCACCGGCTCATATCGCATCTTCTCCACAGCGGCTTCCTGGATGCTGATGATATCGTTGACCAGCCGGATAATCCCCTCCGTGCGGTGGAGCACCTTTTCCAACGCCTCTTTCTGCTCAGACCTGACCTCTCCCAGCACGCCCTCCAGGAGCAGCTCCACGTAGCCCCGCACGAAGGTCAGCGGCGTACGCAATTCGTGGGACACGTTCTGCACGAACTCATCCTTCAGCTGATCCAACTCCTGCAGCTCCAGGTAGGCCCGCTCCAATTCCTCCGCCCGCTGCCGCAGGCTTTCGAACAACCGCGATGTCTCCAATGCGACGCCAATCTGATTGCCCAGCGTGGTCAACAGATCGATATCCGGCTTGGGGTAGTAATCGTCCGGATCCCGCCTGCCCAGCAACCAGGCCCCCAACAGCTTCCCGCCCACCTCGATAGGAACGACCAGCCGCACCCAACTGAACGCGCTCCGATCATCCGGCTCCGGCGGGCGATACCTCCCCGCCTCGGACACCAGTTCCCGGATCGCCTGAGCGACGTCCATCTTCTCATCAAGCGTCACACCGTCGCCATACAAAAGCGAGACCTCCGCTCCATCCATAACATAAAGCGCGGACTGCCGAATCAAAAGGCTGGGGCACACCTCACGGGTGAGCAATCGCACCAATGCCTCCCGATCCAGAGCGCGGGGGATCTCATTGGCGAAAGCGCGCAGGATGTCATCCGGGTTATGTTCCGTCCCATAGACCAGGCGATCCATCCATCGCTGGAAGGGCTCCCGCAGGAATAGCGCCGCGATGATAAAGGCCATAGAGATGCTGATCGAAAGGCCCAGCGCTCGCGGGGTGAACGAGACCCATCGGCTGCTGAAGACGAAGGCCAGGATGAAGGCGGTCAGATAGAGAACGAGAAAGCTGAGCAGGCT